>CALCSA010000476.1 GCA_937894185.1 uncultured Clostridia bacterium
AAGATTCCCGCGTACTCGGCGGCCAAGGCAGCCATTTCCAACTTTACCCAGTGGCTGGCCGTCCACTTTTCCAAAACCAACATTCGTGTCAACGCTTTGGCACCCGGATTTTTCCTGACCGATCAGAACCGCTCCCTCCTCACCAATGAGGACGGAAGCTACACCGCCCGCTCCGAAAAGATCCTGCGCAATACTCCCATGGGCCGCTTTGGCGTACCCGAGGAGCTGCTGGGAACCATGCTCTTCCTGCTGGATGAAAGCATGTCTGGATTTATCACCGGTGTGATCATCCCCATTGACGGCGGATTTTCTGCTTATTCCGGCGTATAACCGGACCTTTCTAACAAAACATGATTACAGGAGGTATATACAATGAAGCTTCGCAAGGATGCTAAATACGCATTGGTGGTTCCGGCCAGCATGGGTCTTCGAATCACCCCTCACACTCGTCAGCCGGTGGCTGCTTCCAACCAGTTTTTGCTTCAGGCGACCAGCGCCGAGGCCAATGTTGCCAGCATTTCCTCCTATCTGGGACTTCCCGTTAAAGTGCTCACCACCTTTGTAAAAGGCAGCCCCATGGCGGCCTTTATCAAGCAGGATCTCCGCTCCCGTGGAATGGATATCGAAGGGCCCGAGGTGGATCAGGGCGGCCCTTGGGGCTACCGCCACCAGTTCAACATTGCCGACAGCGGCTTTGGCATGCGGGGCCCCAGAGTTTGGAACGACCGGGCCGGTGAGGTGGGCCGTTCTCTCAACGTCAAGGATTTTGATCTGGAGCGCATTTTTGGGGAAGAAGGCGTTCAGGTTCTCCATATGAGCGGACTCATTGCCGCACTCTCTCACGAGACCACTCAGTTCTGTCTGGAGCTGGCAAGAGCTGCCAAAAAGCACGGCACCCTCATCAGCTTTGACCTCAACTATCGGGCCACCTTCTGGAAGGGTCGGGAAGAGGAACTGCACCAGAGCTTTTCCGAGATCGCCTCTCTGGCCGATATTCTGGAAGGCAACGAGGAAGACTTCCAGCTCTGTCTGCGCATTCAGGGTCCCGAGGCCGGCGGCAAGGATCTCACCTCTAAAATTGATGGCTTTAAGGGCATGATTGAGCGGGTGAAGAAGCAGTATCCCAATACCAGCGTCTTTGCCAACACCCTGCGTCAGGTATTTTCCGCCAACGAGCATCTGTGGGGCGCCATTATGTTGGAAGGGGAGAACTGGCACGTGGTAGAGCCTCGCGAAATCCCCGTTCTGGACCGGATCGGCGGCGGAGACGGCTTTGTAGGTGGCCTTTTGTATGGTGTTCTCAAAGAGTGGGAGCCGGAAAAATGGCTGCAGTTTGCCTGGGCTACCGGAGCTCTTGCCACCACCATGCTCACCGACCACGCCCAGCCCGCCGATGAGGCTCAGGTTTGGGATATCTACAAGGGCAATGCCCGGGTGCAGCGGTAACGTCTGCGTTCCCATAAGGCTCAAAGATGCTCCATCAGCGGAAGGGCGGCGCGGCTGCCCCTTCGCACCGCTGAAATCCCCGGTATCTTCACCAACCGATTGGATGAAATTATTTGCAATAGCAAAACAATAGGAGGATACAATTTATGAGCAAAGCTGATATTGGTCTGGTTGGCCTGGCAGTTATGGGCGAAAACCTGGTTATGAATATGGAGAGCAAGGGCTTTACCGTTGCTGTCTACAACCGCACCACCGAAAAAGTCACCAACTTTGTAGAGGGCCGCGCCAAGGGCAAGAACATCATCGGCGCCCTCAACGTGAAGGACTTCGTAAACTCCCTCAAGAAGCCCCGCCGCATTATGATTATGGTAAAGGCTGGTAAGCCGGTGGATGCCACCATCGACCAGCTGATTCCCCATCTGGAGGAAGGCGACATCATCATTGACGGCGGCAACTCCCACTTCCCCGACACCATCCGCCGCGCCCAGTATGTGGAGAGCAAGGGCCTGTTGTATATCGGCACCGGTGTTTCCGGCGGCGAAGAAGGTGCTCTCAACGGCCCTGCTATCATGCCCGGCGGTTCCGAAGCCGCCTGGCCCCATGTCAAGGATATTTTCACTGCCATCTCCGCCAAAGCGGGCGAGGACCAGTCCCCCTGCTGCATCTGGATCGGCAAGGACGGCGCGGGCCACTTTGTCAAGATGGTTCACAACGGCATTGAGTATGGCGACATGCAGCTGATCTGCGAAACTTACGCTGTGATGAAGGATATTCTGGGCATGACCAACGACGAAATCCACAAGACCTTTACCCGGTGGAACGAAGGCCGTCTGGATAGCTACCTCATCGAGATCACCCGGGACATCATGGGCTACAAGGATGAAGACGGCAACTATGTAGTGGACGAGATTCTGGACACCGCCGGCCAGAAGGGCACCGGCAAGTGGACCAGCCAGTCAGCTCTGGACGAAGGCGTGGCCCTGACCCTGATCAGTGAAGCCGTGTTCAGCCGCTGCCTGAGCGCTCTCAAGGAGCAGCGGGTGGCCGCCGCCCAGCAGCTTCAGAAAAAGAAGCTGGATGTGAAGATCGACCGGGAAGCAGTCCTCAAGGATCTGGAAGAGGCTCTGTTCTGCTCCAAGGTGGTCAGCTATGCTCAGGGCTACTCCCTGATGGCCACCGCAGCCGAAACCTTTGGCTGGACTCTGGATATGGGCGGCATCGCCATGATCTGGCGGGGCGGCTGCATCATCCGCAGCGCCTTCCTCAACGAGATCAAGAAGAGCTTTGAGGCTGATCCCAATCTGGCCAACCTGATGCTGGCTCCTTACTTCAAGGATGTGCTGGATAAGGGTCAGGAGGCTTGGCGTCGGATTATCACTCTGGGTATTTCCAGCGCAGTGGCCGTACCCGCCATGAGCTCCGCTTTGGCTTACTTTGACGGCTACTTTACCGATCGTCTGCCTGCCAACCTGCTGCAGGCTCAGCGGGATTACTTTGGCGCTCACACTTTTGAGAAGCTGGGGCATCCCCGCGGCGAATTCTTCCATGTCAACTGGACCGGTAAGGGCGGCACTACCTCCGCCTCCACCTACTCGATATAAAATGATACAGGAACTCCTCTCCGAAAGCCGTGTGCCTTCGGAGGGGAGGCCCTGCACGAGATAACATGCTGCTTTCCGGCAGAACACGCCGGGGAGCAGCCCCTCTATTTTTCGCTCATGGAACCAAGGGGACAAAACAGCGTTGCGATTTGCAGCAGGGCATGGTTTGTCTCGCTTGGCGCCAAAATCATGCGTTGCTGTGGCGTTTTGGCCCATGAGACATTATCAGTAAGGAGAAACAGCATGAAAGCTTTTGAACTCAAATTGCTGGCGCCTCAGGGCAGGGGCCTTGAAATTGGCGAGATTCGCGGATTTCTGGCTCAGGTTCTGGATGCCTGCGGCGAGGGGGGCGACACTCTGCTGCTGCCTCCCGATATGACCCGGCTTCATTCCGGAGCCAACGTGCTGGCCCGGGAGATGTACGCTCTGGTTGGGGAGCGCACCCCCGCCGCTCAGATTAAGGTGATGCCTGCCTTGGGCACTCACGATCCCATGAGCAGGGAAGAGAAGCTGGCCTTCTTTGGCGACAGCATCCCCGACGACGCCTACCTGATTCACGACTGGAAAAACGGCGTGGAAAAAATCGGGGAAGTGCCGGCCGCCTTTGTCAAAGAAGTATCCGAAGGCCTGATGGACGAGGATATTTCCATTGAGGTCAACCGGGAGCTGCTCAAGCCCGAATACAAAGCCATCTTCTCTTTGGGGCAGGTTGTCCCTCACGAAGTGGTGGGAATGGCCAACTACTCCAAGAACATTCTGGTGGGCGTTGGCGGCAACAACATTATCAACCAAAGCCATATGCTGGGAGCCATGTACGGCATGGAGCGGATGATGGGCCGGGTCGGCACCCCGGTCCGCAAGGTGTTTGACTATGCTCAGGAGCATTTCCTCGCCAAGCTGCCCATCGTTTATATTCTCACCGTCACCACCAACACCCCCGAGGGTGTGGCCATTCATGGCCTCTTTGCCGGAACAACCCGGGCTCCCTATGAGGAAGCCTGCGCTCTGGCCAAGGAAAAAAATCTCATTTTTGTAGATCAGCCCTTCCAAAAATGCGTGGTCTATCTGGATCCGGCCGAGTTTAAAAGCACCTGGCTGGGGAACAAGGCCGTTTACCGCACCCGCATGGCCATGGCTCAGGACGGCGAGCTGAGTATTCTGGCTCCCGGGGTGCGCAA
>CALCSA010000477.1 GCA_937894185.1 uncultured Clostridia bacterium
CTACCCTGCCCAGATTCACCTCGCTGATCTGCCCGGACTTTCCGGTGACGGTGGTGTAGTTCTTACGGCCACCGGTGTTCATCTGGTTGGCCAGCAGAATCAACACCCCAAAGACCATCATCACCACTGCCAGAATACTGGCCTGTCCCGCCCGGTTGGTGGACATGGAGACATACTTGGTGGAAAGGGTGGTCAGTCCCAGATAATGGGGCACGGGATAGGAGCCCATAGAGCTGGAAAAGACCAGCAGAATGGTGGACAGAATAGCGGGGGTCACCATGGGCAGGGTCACCCGCAGAAAGGTCTTCCACCTAGGGGTGTTCAGGATGGTAGCCGCTTCTTCCAGATTGGCGTCCATGTTCCGAAAGATGCCGCCAATGAGGATATAAGCAAAGGCAGAGTAGTGCAGCGCCAGCACCACCGAGCTGGGGAACAATCCCTGACACCACCATTTGGGCATGGCGATTCCCGTCAGGGTGACCAGCAGTCCGTCGGAACCGCCGGTGACAGCGTTGGAATTAAAAAGATTCTGCCACACAACGGCCAGAGTCCACTGGGGCATGATGTAAGGGAAAATAAAGATAGAACTGAGGTACTTTTTAAACTTCAGGTTGGTTCTGGTCACCAGATAGGCAAAGGTTCCGCCATACAAAATAGCGCCCACGCAGGAAAACACAGACAACAGCACGGTATTCCGGACAGGGTTCCAGAAGTTTTTCATCTTCAGGGCCCCGGTAAAGAGATCTGCCCAGTTATACAGGGTAAATCCTTCAGTCAAACCTGTGTTCACCGAATCCACCGAGCCGGGATGAACCGACACCGTATCCAGAAAAATAGAGACGATGGGCGCAATGGTGGTGATGGAAAGCAGGATTCCCAGCACCAGCAGAATGCTGTTGTGGGGTTTGCCCAGCCAAGTGAGGACTTTGTTGAGGCGGATACGAGCCCGGCCCGGGCCGGAAGTGACAGTCTGTTCCATGGTAGCCTCCTCTTACCGCAGAAGGGGTGTGAAAATCACACCCCTTCCGGCAACACGAAAATCGGTACGTTTCGGGCCAGGGTTACTCGGTGACAATCATGTCGATCCAGTCGCTCATCACAGGGGAAACCTGAGCGCAATAGGCAGGATCTTCCACCACCAGACGGCCGCCGTCCGCAGACATCCACCACTCGCCGCCCCGGTCATTTTTAACAGGATAGGTATCGACTCCGTCCACATAGCCGTCCTTGGAGTGGTCCTGAGCAACGGCGAGGTTGGGGGGGTAACCGCCCATATCCTTGCCCCAAGCTGCGAAACCCTCGGTCGTGGTGGTCATGTAGGAGATGAAGGCGCAGGCAGTCCAGGGCAGAGGCGAGGTTTTCACCACCTGAAGGTAGTGCTTATAGGCATAGCCGCCGATTCCCTGATAGCCGTCCTGATAGGCGGCCACGGTAACGTTGTTGACGCTGGCGGTGGGAGACTCTTCCACCGAGCGGAGCTTGGAGTAGACCAGCAGGCCCGACTCACCCTTGGCAGAGGTGGTTACTAGCTCATTGCAGATGGGGCCGTCGTCGGTCTGCTCGTTGTACTGCTCGCACCACAGTTTGATCCAGGCCAGAGCGTAGGGAGCATTGGGAGCTGCCAGCCCCAAAGAGGCGGCTTCGTCCTTCATTTCGTCCACAATGGGCTGGAAGTAGCTCTTCTGGCCATCGGACAGAGCATCAAAGGCGTTCTTGAGGTAAGTAGAGTAGGTATCGTTGGTCAGCATGTACAGGAAGTTCTTGCCCACAGGCTCGGAGTTGACGTCCATAAAGAGGGGTGCTTCTCCCTGAGCGACAAAATCCCAGCAGTTGGAAAAAGTCTTGCCGCCCAGATTGTTAAACATAAAGACCTTGTTGAGGGTTTGCAGGGTCAGGGGATGGCCGTTGGCAGCTTCATCGATGTCTTTGGACTCCTTCCATTCCTTGGGGATGAAATTCAGCAGGTTGCCGGTATCCAGCATCTTGGACTGGATCTGGTTGCCGTCCTGAATCAAAGTCATGGAGTAGGTATGGGTAGAGCTGTTGACATCGGCGTTGAGCATGGTGAAGATGGAGTTGTTCTTGGGCTGCGACCACTCGATGGTTCCGGTGTAGGAAGAATCCATGGACTGAAGCAGCTCGATAAAGCTTGCGCCGGCTGTTTTGCCCCGGCTGGAGTTACCTACGCCGTACAGTGTCTTGCCGTTGGATTCTTCGATGGCCTTTTTGCACAGGTCCTCAAAGCTCATGGTCTCGGCCTCGGCAATGATCTTTTCCACGGCGGAAAGCTCACGGCTGGGCTCTGCGGGAGTGGATTCCGCCGGCGGGGTGCTGCCCTCTGCTGCCGGAGAAGCCGCCGGGGCAGGAGCGGGAGCGGGGGCAGGAGCGGGCTTTCCACCGCCGCAACCGGCCAACAGGGAAAGGAGCATGACTCCACAGAGTACAAAAGAAAATATACGCTTTTTCAAAGTTGATCCTCCTTTGGATTGTTATTGTTAGAACAGTCCGGAATGTCGATTCGTCCAAAAATACTTCCGGTTATAATTCTGTTCTAAGTATAGTTTACAAAATTTTTGCCCCCATATCCACTAGACAAAACTACGATTTTTTTAAATTTTCCCGGTTTTTACCTAAAACATATGGTAACTCATGAAATAATTGAGATAAAACGCTGTTTTGTACCCAGGACTACCTTAGCAATCCAACGAGTTAAAGGGTGGCGAATATGCTAGAGCCTGAAACCGGGGGATAAAAAAGCAACCCTGCGGGAATGAACTGCACCCCAATCGTTTTCAGTATATCATACTGTCTAACTTTTGCGGTGCAATTCAGAAAGGCTCCCATGGGGCTGCTTTTCAGTCGTTTTTGTGTTGTCGTGCAGCACCGTTCTATGGGACGATGACCACGTTTTCGTCACCCAGCAGTTGCTGCAGTTCCCGGGTTAACACATGGTTGGACATCACCCAATAGCTGCTGGGTGTTTGCAGGTACTTTCCCGTGTCGGCGTAATAATAGTAGACAGGAAAGCTCCCATCGGCGAACACAAAAAGAAACTTCTCCGCTCTGGAAATCAGCTCGCTGTCCGTCGTGGGGAACTTGAGATATAGCCCCTGCCGGGAGGATTTTTTCTTGGGTGGGGTAGCGGTTTTTTCCTGAGGGTGGGGTGGATCCGGCTGAGGGTAGCCGTTTGTGTAGCCGTTACCATAACCGCCCCCTCCTGAGCGGGGCCGCTGGGAACTCCAAGGGATGAGCAGGGCTTCTTCCGGGGAGAGGACTTCCTCGCAGATGATCTGGGCGCTGTCCTCCTCGGTATCCTTTACTCTGCCCCGAATCACCAGCACCTCCCCGGGAATCAGCCGGGCTGAACGGGCACTGTACACCCGGGGAAAGACAATCAGCTCCATGGAGCCGGTCTTGTCCTCCAGCTGGGCGAAGGCCATCATATCGTTGTTTTTGGTGGTCTTCATCTTCTTGCCCGTTAGAATGCCCAACAGTTGTACCGAAGCCCCGTCCATATCCTTAGCCCTTTGGATGGTGGAGATGGAGGTGGACCGCAGCTGCTTTGCCGTTTCCTCATGCTGCTCAAGAGGATGCCCCGAAAGATAAAGGCCGGTGGTCTCCTTTTCCCCTGCCAGCTTTTGGAGAAGGGTCATCTCCTCCACATCGGGGAGAAAATATCCGTTGGATTTGGGCTGCTCCAAGGCGGCAAAGAGGTCCATCTGCCCGGAGATGTTGTTCCGGGCCTCTTTCTCCACCCCTTCCAACAGCCGCTCGTAGCCATCGATCATCTGCTGTCTGCCGTGGCCGAAACAGTCGAAAGCTCCGCAACGGATCAGGCTTTCGATCCCCCGTTTGTTCAGGTCCCCCCCTGCCATCCGCTCCAGAAAATCCAAAAGGTCCAGAAACTTTCCTTTTTCCTCCCGCTGGGCACAGAGCCTCTGAATCAGCCCCCGGCCCAGATTCTTCACCGCCAGAAGGCCAAAGCGGATTTTGCCTTCCACCACCGTAAAGCCCAGCTCGCTTTCGTTGACGTCGGGGGGCAGAACGGGAATGCCCAGCTTCTTGCACTCCCCGATATAGTCGATCACCTTATCGGTGTTGTCCAGAATGGAGGTAAGCAAGGCGGCCATGTATTCCTTCTCAAAGTGGCACTTGAGGTAAGCAGTCTGATAGGCAACCAGAGCGTAGGCCGCCGCGTGGGATTTGTTAAAGGCGTAGGAAGCAAAGGAGCTCATCTCGTCAAAAATTTCGTTGGCAACGTGGGCGGGAACCCCATTCGCCACACATCCGGCGCACTCCACGGTGCCGTCCTCCCGGGTTTGGCCGTAGATAAAGCTGTGGCGCTCCTTTTCCATGATGTCGTGCTTCTTCTTGCTCATAGCCCGGCGGACCAGATCGGCCCGCCCGTAAGAGTAGCCCGCCAGCTCCCGGCAAATCTGCATCACCTGCTCCTGATAGACGATGCAGCCGTAGGTCACCTTGAGGATGGGTTCCAGCTTGAGGTGCTTGTA
>CALCSA010000478.1 GCA_937894185.1 uncultured Clostridia bacterium
CCGCTCTCCTGTCAGGGTTAGCGGGGCAGGGGAATTCCCCCCAACAGCAGGCCCCCGATCTTTCCGCTCTCCTGTCAGGGTTAGCGGGGCAGGGGAATTCCCCCCAACAGCAGGCCCCCGATCTTTCCGCTCTCCTGTCAGGGTTAGCGGGGCAGGGGAATTCCCCCCAACAGCAGGCCCCCGATCTTTCCGCTCTCCTGTCAGGGTTAGCGGGGCAGGGGAATTCCCCCCAACAGCAGGCCCCTGACCTTTCCGCCCTTCTATCAGGGTTAGCGGGGCAGGGAAATTCCTCCCAACAGCAGGGGGGCAATCTGGACCTTTCCTCCCTGCTGGGAAATCTGGGAGGTGGAGGCGGCAGTGGCGGCGGTGGCGTGGACCTTTCCGGCCTGCAGGGAATTCTCTCCGGCCTGACGGGAGGGGGCGGCGCTCCGGCAGCGCCCTCCACCGCTTCCACTTTGGCGGCCATGCTGGGAGGCGGCGGAAACGATGCCGGACCCCTTTCCGGGGGCATGGACATGGGGATGCTGCTGAAGTTCCAGCAGGCCATGAGCAGCATTGGGGCCAACGCCGGAAACGCTCGGCTGCTGATGGCGGTAAAGAGCCACCTCAAGGATGAGGATCGCCGGGAAAAGGTAGACGATGCCATCAAAGTAATGCAGGTGGTGCAGTTCCTGCCACTCCTCAAGGAAAGCGGCCTCTTTGGCAAGATGGAGGAGATTCTGGACGGCTTTAATCTGGGAGGAATTCTGGGAGGGGGCAGGCGCTCCGGTTCGGAAGGACAGGGGCAGGGAGGCTTTAGCCTGGGCAACCTGTTTGGAGGACGAAATTCCAGCGGTGGGCTGGGCGGCTTGCTCAATTCGCTGACGGGAGGGAGGTAGTGTTATGCCACAGACAACCCGGCCCGTAAGTGACATCGGCAGGTTACAGCAGGAGGCGATGGCCAGAATGATGGAGATGCAGAAGCAGGCAAATTCCCGGGGCGGCTGGAGCACCGACCCCAATGTGCCGCGGCAAAACCGGGCTCCCCGTCGGGAGCAGCCGGAACCCGCTCCCCCTCCGGTGCCGCCACCAAGGCCTCAGGCGCCACCATCGCAAAACAACCGGCAGCAGCAAACCGGGAACCGCAACCAGCCCCACAATCAGCGCAGAACCCCGGGGGGGAACCCCCAGCAACAACAACAGCAGCGCAGGCAGCAACAGCGTCCGGCTCAGCCGGAGCCGGAAAAGAAAACCGATACCACCCTGCTGCAGGATATTTTAGGAGCGGTGGGATTGGATGATGACCGGGTGTTGATTCTGGGCCTGATCCTCATCCTCATCAACAGCAAGGCCGACACCACCCTGATTCTGGCGCTGTGCTATTTGCTGTTGTAATCATCAGCGCAAGGAGCAAAAAGGTGTACAGTTTTGATGATATGGCTTGCTTTGTCCTTGGTAAAATGATAAAATAAACGCAGGAATCACTGCGCAAGAGAGATGAGAGAGTAGAGTGCAGCAGGACAGCTCTTCGGGGCCGTTTTGCCGCGCTCTTTTTCTTCTAAGAAGAAAGGGGAAGTATGATGGCGGTTTACATACTGGCGCTGGATCAGGGAACCACCAGTTCCCGGGCGATTTTGTTTGACGGGGAGCAAAACATTATTGGAATGGCACAGCGGGAATTCACCCAGCATTATCCCAAAGAGGGCTGGGTGGAACAAGACCCCACCGAAATCTATTCCTCCCAGTATGGGGTGATGATGGAGGTGATTGCCCAAACGGGGATTCGGCCGGAGGAGATCGCCGCCATCGGCATCACCAACCAGCGGGAAACCACCATTGTGTGGGATCGGCAGACAGGCCGGCCTGTCGCCAACGCCATTGTCTGGCAGTGCCGCCGCACCGCTCCTATTGTGAAGGAGTTGGTAAACCAAGGGCTGGGGGATTACATCCGGCAGGCCACCGGGCTGGTTCCCGACGCCTATTTTTCCGGTACCAAGATCAAGTGGATTCTGGATCAGGTGGACCCGGACCGAACACGCGCCAAGCAAGGGGACATCCTTTTTGGCACGGTGGACAGCTGGCTGATCTGGAAGCTGACAGGGGGAAAGGGTCACGTCACCGACTACACCAACGCCTCCCGCACCATGATCTACAACATCGGGAATCTGGACTGGGACGACACCCTGCTTAAGGCTCTGGATATCCCACGGGCCATGCTGCCCAAGGTCTGCGATTCCAGCCAGATTTACGGCTACACCTCCATTCAGGGGGCAGAGGTTCCCATTGCGGGCATCGCCGGAGATCAGCAGGCCGCTCTCTTTGGCCAGTGCTGCTTCGAAAAGGGGGACGCCAAAAATACCTACGGCACCGGCTGCTTCCTGCTGATGAACACAGGGGATCAGCGGTATGTCAGCAAAAACGGGCTCCTCACCACCATTGCCGTGGGTTTGGGGGGCAAGGTGAGCTATGCGCTGGAAGGCAGCGTCTTTGTGGGGGGAGCCGTCATCCAGTGGCTGCGGGATGAGATGCGGTTCTTCTCCGAAAGCAGCGACGCCGAATACATGGCTCAAAAAGTAAAGGATACGGCGGGAGTCTATCTGGTTCCCGCCTTTACGGGTCTGGGAGCCCCCTATTGGGATATGTACGCCAGAGGCTGTCTGGTGGGCTTGACCCGGGGGACTCGGCGGGAGCATATTATCCGGGCGGCACAGGAGAGCATCGCCTATCAGAGCGCCGATCTGGTTCACGCTATGGAAAAGGATACCGGCATGATCGCCGCAGAGCTGAAGGTGGATGGGGGAGCCTCCCGGGATGAGTTCCTCATGCAGTTTCAGGCGGATATTCTGGATAAGACCATTCGCCGCCCCGCCATCCGGGAGACTACGGCGCTGGGGGCGGCTTATCTGGCGGGGCTTGCCACCGGTGTGTGGAAAAGTCAGGAGGAAATCAAACAGCTTTGGAGCTGCGATGTCACCTTTTCTCCCGATATGGAAGAGGAGCGCCGTCAAAAGTTGCTGGCGGGCTGGCATAAGGCGGTGGGCCGCAGTCTGGACTGGGCCGAGCACTGACGTTACCCATGCCAATAAGCAAAATACGTAAGAAGGCCGGAAAGCAATTGCTTTCCGGCCTTCTGGCTCTTATCTTAGCGAATGATGGTTCCGGTTTTTCCGGCAATGCCGTCCTTGGCTTTTTCCAGCAGAGTGATCAGAGCATAGCGCTCAGGTCCACTCTCGGCAAATTCCACCGCAGCCTCCACCTTGGGCAGCATGGATCCGGGGGCAAACTGTCCGTCGGCCATATGCTTGCGGGCTTCTTCCGGCGTCAGGGTGCTGAGCCATTCCTGATTGGGCTTGCCAAAGTGGATGGCCACCTTTTCTACCGCAGTCAGGATAATAAGGCAGTCGGCGCCCACTAACTCCGCCATTTTGCAGCTGGCAAAGTCCTTGTCAATGACGGCGGCCACACCTTTGAGGCCGGAACCCTCGCGAACCACGGGAATTCCACCGCCGCCACAGGCTACCACCACCTGCCCGGCCTCCACCAGAGTGCGAATGGAGTCAATTTCCACAATATCCGTGGGCTTGGGGGAAGCCACCACCCGGCGCC
Organism: uncultured Clostridia bacterium; assembly: GCA_937894185.1. GTDB lineage: Bacteria > Bacillota > Clostridia > Oscillospirales > Ruminococcaceae > WRAV01. The sequence continues at coordinate 3,586 of CALCSA010000478.1, forward strand.
AGCCACGGCCGGCATCTTCCATAAGGTTTTCACCCTGAGCCATGAGGACATCGGCATCCTCCTTGCTAAGGAATTCGCCGATCGGCTTGGTGGGTTTTTGAAAGGCGGGATCGTTTTCATCCACCACCACTTGGGTGAGAATGGTAGAAACCGGCTGCTCCCTCCCTCTGCTCAGCAATTCTTCCCGCAATGCGCTTTGCAAATCATAGCCGATGTATCCCTGACTCATGGCGACGCAAACAGAAAGGGGAATGGAAGTCTGAGAGGCATCAGTTTTTACATACTGAGACATAGCCTTGTGAATCATTCCCACCTGAGGGCCGTTGCCGTGGGATACGATCACCTGATGCCCTTCTTCGATCAGGTCAACAATCGCTTTGGAGGTATGCTTGACGGCGATCATCTGCTCGGAAAGATTGCTTCCCAAAGCGTTACCACCCAGAGCGATGACAATGCGTTTGCCCATAAAGTCATCTCCTATAATAGTTTGATAGCTGTACCGTGCCGCCGCAGGGCTAATTGCGTGAGGACACGGCTTAACTTTCCTATAAATTTTAACGACTCCCGGGGTTCCTGTCAATAGGAAATCGAGTGGAGTGTTAGGTTTGTTTGCCAACCTGTGGCGTAATGTTGATTTTGCGTGGGAGCCGCAATCCTTCAGAGGGCGCTGGGCCGAAGGTTGTCGCTGCCGCGACAGGTGGTGCGTTTGCCAGCGTGTGACGTGAATGTTGATTTTGCGTGGGAGCCGCGATCCTTCAGCTGGCGCTGGGCCGAAGGTTGTCGCTGCCGCAATGGTGATGCGTTTGCCAACGTGTGGTTTGGATGTAGCCCCACGTGGATACCGCGTTTTTTCAGCGGCGGCTGGAGCGAAGGTTGTCGCTGCCGCGACAGGCGTTACTTTTCCCCACGGAAAAGTAACCAAAA
>CALCSA010000479.1 GCA_937894185.1 uncultured Clostridia bacterium
TTCCATGATGGCGGAAGCTGAGCTGTTTATCTCTCAGCTGCGTCAGGTTTATATCACCTATCCCGTGGCTTTGGATGTGGAGGCTCACCGGGGACTTTCCCGTTCGGAGCTGACCCGTCTGAGCAAGCTGTTTATGGAAGAAGTCCGGGCGGCGGGGTATGACGTAATGCTTTACAGCTACTCCAACTTCTTCCGGGAGTGTCTGGACATAAACGCTCTGGGAGACTACAAGCTTTGGGTGGCCAACTACAAAGAAGAACCAGCTTTGGGACAAGCCATCTGGCAGTACACCTCCTACGGCAGCGTCCCCGGCATCAGCGGGCGGGTGGACTTAAACGTGGCCTACGACCATTGGGGCGTGAGCCAAAACCATGAGATCAAAGTGGACGCCGCTATTTCCCGTTCCATTCGGCACACCCTCAATCAGCGATACGGCGCGGGCCTGGATCTGGACACTCTGAACATGGATATGGTGAACACCGCCATCGACACCGGCCTGCAAACCGAGGTCAATATTCAGTTTGGTGAAAGCTTTGATATTTATCCCACCATCACAGACCTTGCATGCCAGCACCTTAAGAGCATCAACTATGTCAAGGGGAAAACCAAGGGAAACATCACCTATCTGCTCCAATCCAAATTGTTTTACAAGGGCTTTTACACTCAGGCTCCCAGCGGGCATTACGATGACGCCACCGCTCAGGCCATCTACGAATACCAGATGGCGCACGGCCTCTACGCCGACGGAAGCCTCAACGAGGAAACGCTGGACGCCCTTTTGTATCTGTAACAGCGCTTGCAAGGCCCCCAAATCCGGGGGCCTTTTTTGCTGCCCCGGCTACGGCCCTTCCGGGGAGAGCGGCCCATGCTCTTGTATTTTGAAAAAATCCGGACAAAATACCGGTGGGGAATGCATAAATAGCTTGCCCCCGCATAAATATGAAATAAGGAGACATGTCCGATATGGGAAATGAGCTTAGTTTTGTGGTAGACGGATTACAGGACGGCAAAGGTCCCAAGCGGATCACCGACCGGATCTCAAAAATGTCCGGCATAGAGTTTATATCGGTGGATCCGGACCGGGGCACCATTACCGTCACCGGAGGAGATTTGGATCACATGCTGATTGAAGACAGCATTGAATCTCTGGGCTACCGGCTACTTCGGTAAACTGCGTGGGACCGCAAGGCAACAGTCTTCCGGGGCACCGGCGCGGCACTTCCCTTCCCAAGAGCCGCGCCGCCACATTTTTCCATTTTTATGGAAAGTCAATCAAATATTATGAGAAAATCCCTTTACTGGCGCACTCTGGGCATGCTATAATATAAAAAACTAAAAATATGCATCTTCAGGAGTGTAACGATTTTAATGACCTATACCTATCGGACAAAAGGTACCTGTGCCCGAGAGATATTTTTGGATATCGCTGAGGATGGAACCATTCGGGATGTTAAGTTTATCAGTGGGTGCGATGGCAACGCTCAAGGAGTGCGGGCATTGGTCAGGGGGCGCAAAGCGCAGGAAATTCGGGAGCTGCTTCGCGGTATACGCTGCGAGAACAAAGCCACCTCCTGTCCCGACCAGCTTTCCAAAGCCTTGAGCCAGATGCTGGAAGAAGGGGAGAAGCAAGATGTTTGAGCTGGGATTTCTGTTTCTGGCGGGAATGACCTTCCTCGCTGCCAAAAATCGTGTTCTGCCCGGCCTTTTGGCGGTGGCAGGGGACGAGGATATGAAAATAGCCGGGGACAGCTTTAGGCCTGCTCCTTCCGACGCGGGGGAAGCGGAGGCCAAAGTCTATCTGGAACAAAAAAGCTCCGGCAATGTGGGAAAAGCGCGCGGTCTGGGCCGTCAGTTTGCCTTGGCTCTGCGGGAACGGGTGGCGGAAAGCCTCAACGATCCGGCCTTTCAAGGGGAGGCGGCTACCCGGGAACACCACAAGGCGGTGCTGTATTCCTATGTGATCAACCGAGTGATTGCGGACCTTTCCCCCAATTCGATTCTGGCTCAAACCGCCCTCAATGTCTTTTATGACGATCTGGAAGACGAGGCTCCCGTTCTGGCCGATCATGTGCGGGATATGGCGGCCTATTCCCTCTACATACTCTGCGAGCGCTCGGAAACCTGTGTGGACGACGAAATCGGCAGGATTTACGCCCGGCTTTGCGGGGAGGAGAACAGCCCCCAGCGCATCGAGGAGGGCAACCGCTACTACCGGGAATTTTACCATTTGTGCAGCCGCCTTCATCAGCAGACCGATTACGTGCAGGCGTAACAAAGTAAGCTGGCGCAACATAAAACCAAGCTGTAGCAGTACAGCTTGGTTTTCCCTATAGATACCGGTTCATTCCACATCATGGGTGGAAGCTTGCGGCGCTGCCTGCGCGTCGGTCTGCATCCGCTCCAGATATTCGTGATAAGCGGACAGGATGGCGTTTTCCAGAACCGCCCGGGCTTCCGGAGTGATGGGGTGGGCAATATCCCGAAACACCCCGTTGTCATCCTTGCGGCTGGGCATGGCTACAAACAGCCGCTCCGGCCCTTCGATCACCTTGATGTCGTGAACCGCCAGATCGTGGTCGATGGTAACGGAAACCAGAGCCTTGAGCCGCGTATCCTGATAAGTCCGTCTTACCCGAATATCCGTGATGTTCAAAGAAGAAACCTCCCGTGATTGTCATGGGTTACCGCAAGATGGCCTAAGGCCGGCGGGGGTGGGTCCTGCATTGCAGCATTTCGATACTATTGTTGTCCTCCGGTGCGCATTTATACAGATATATTACAGTGTATGCGCCGGAACTTAAATTTTTCCATATTTTGCGATTATTTCCGTGGCAACCACTGTATAATGATAACGGTATGCCCAAAACGGGAATCAGGGATTATAAAGGAGCTATGGCATGACAGAGCTTGGCAAACTGCTTGAGCAGACGCGCAGAATTCACCTCATCGGCATTGGGGGTTCGGGGATGTATCCTCTGGTGCAGATTCTTCACGGCATGGGGCATCAGCTCCAAGGTTCGGACAACAATCCCGGGGACACCATCGACACCGAACGGGAGATGGGCGTCACCGTCTTTATGGGACACAAGGCCCATCAGGTGGAAGGAGCCGACCTGGTGATTTATTCTGCCGCCATTATGAAGGATAATCCCGAGTTGGTGGCGGCAAGGCAACGGGGGATTCCCGTATTTGAGCGGTCGGTGGTATTGGGCTGGCTGACCCGGCAATACAGCAGCTGCATCTGTGTGGCGGGAACCCACGGAAAAACCACCGTCACCGCTATGCTGACCCAGATTCTGGTGGGGGCGGAGCTGGACCCCACTGTTGTCATCGGGGGGAAGCTGCCCCTGATTCACGGCAGCGGCCGGGCGGGCAACAGCGAGATTATGGCGGTAGAGGCCTGTGAGTTTGTAGACACTTTCCTGCATCTATCTCCCGACATTGCCGTCATCCTCAATGTGGACGCCGACCATCTGGACTATTTCGGTACCTTGGAAAACGTCATCAAATCCTTCCGCAAATTTGCGGACCTTGCCACTCGCACCGTAATTTACAACGGGGACGACGCCAATACCCAGAAGGTGATGGAGGGGCTGACAGGCAAGGAGCTGATTTCCTTTGGCTTGGAGGAGGACAACGACTACACCGCCCAGAATATCCGGGTGCTGGACCCCACCCACACCCTGTTCGACTTGGTTTATAAGGGCAAAATCCTGACTGAACTAAAGCTTTGTGTGCCGGGCAGGCACAATCTTCTCAACGCCCTTGCCGCCTGTGCTTCGGCCATGGCGGTGGGAGCTGCTCCAGAGCAGCTGGCGGATACCGTCCCCGGCTTTGGAGGAGCAGGCCGCCGCTTTGAGATTCTGGGCAAGGTGAGAGGAATTACCATTGCTGACGATTACGCTCATCATCCCGCCGAGCTGACCGCCACCCTGAACGTAGCCACTCAAATGGGCTACAACAAGGTTTGGGCGGTATTCCAGCCCTTCACCTACTCTCGGACCAAGCTGCTGCTGGACGATTTTGCTCAGGCTCTGAAGATTCCCCAGCGGGTGGTGATGAGCGAAATTATGGGGGGAAGGGAGCACAACACCTGGAACATTTACACCCGGGACTTAGCGGAAAAAGTCCCCGGTTCGGTATGGTTCGAAACCTTTGAGGAAATTGCCGACTATGTGATGGCAAACGCCGAGGCGGGGGACCTTGTGCTGACGCTGGGCTGCGGAGATGTGTACAAATGCGCCAAGATGATGCTGAAAAAAACCGCGCCGTCACAAGAGGGCGCATAAGGCAAAAGGCTTTGGTATTTCATTAGAGATTGTAATTTTTGGTATTCTTTGATATTTATGGTCGGAATAGCTTGAATCTTTGCGAATTATCTTGTAAACTACAGAAAGAACCTATTATATTCGAAAAAGGAGGAGTAGCTATGCCGTGGACACCGGCGCTGTCGGTTGGGGTGGGCTTGATTGACGACCAGCACAAAACCTGGTTCGAAAAAGCTGAAAAACTTTTTGAGGCGGGGAAGAACAATCAGGCTAAGGAATACGTGGGGGAGTTGCTGGACTTTTTGGATAGCTACACCAAAAAGCATTTTGCCGACGAAGAAAAATATATGCTGAGCATTCGCTATCCGGGCTACGATGAACAGAAAAAAGCACATACGGCCTTTATTGCGGAACTAACCAAGCTGCGCAATAGCTACAAGGAGTCCGGCGGAAATATTATGGTGATCATCAATGCCAATCAAATGGTGATTGAGTGGCTGACCAAGCATATTTCCAACATGGATAAGAAGATCGGCGACTACGCCAAACAAAACCGCCTCTAAATCAAGGACGTTTACCTTTTTTACACAGAAAGATTTTGCCGCTCTTTGAAGAAAAGGGCGGCGCTTCTTTTTTTGGGAAGTCTGCCTGCTCCGTCTCCTTCCTTTGGAGAAAGAATCCGGCAAATTGAACAGGAGTCCGGGCAATTTTTAGCTTTTGTGGAAAGGCCCCGGGGAGTTTGAGGCAAATCTCCGGGGCGTTTCTTAGAGCATGGCTCTTTCTCCTCTTGACAGGGCAGGAAAACTGTGGTAAGGTGACATACAACTTAACACACCTAATTGCGTAGAAGGGAACCATTGCCGCATCTGCCGGACATACAGAGAGAGTCGGGGGCTGAGACGACTCAGGAAGGCAATGTCGGGAACTCGTCCCGGA
>CALCSA010000480.1 GCA_937894185.1 uncultured Clostridia bacterium
GTACAACGGCGTTGGACACCTGCACCTTGTCCCCCCATGTTTGGGCGTAGCGGTTGATGGCCTGAGCGTACCATTCACCCATGGCAAAGCTGCCCCCAAAGATAGACATTCCCTTTTCCTTGTAGACAAAGACAGCCCCGTTTTTTTCCCCCGTTGCTCCATCGTCCGGCTGCCAGTGCTGCGGAGGCGACACGGGAACCTGCTCCGCCGAGGCGCTTTCCTCCTGAGAGGTCACATCCTTGGGTTCCACCGGGGCGGGGGGCAAATCCTTGGGCGGAGGCACCTCCTCCTGCGGGGGAGTGGTGCCGTACACCCGCACATCGTCAAAGCGCACGCCCTTCCACTCGTCCATTTGGGCGGCCACCCGGACAAAGTAATCCCGCCCGGGAAAAACATCGGCGTAGTGAAGCTCCACCTCCCGAACATAGGTGCCTTCCAATAGGGCATCCGTCGAAAATTGGGGCATTGGGGCAAGCTCCCGTTTTTCTACGACAGAGACGGTGGGCGGCTCCCGCACCAGAGACAGGATGCCCAGCAGGAACAAAACGCCGCAGAACAGCAGGGTGTGGATAACATAGGCCCGATGGGTCCGGTCCTTGTAAGCCTGACTGGCTTCCTCCCGGAGCGGAAAATTTGGGATATCGCAGGGGCGCATCATCTCATGTCTCCTTAAAATTTAAAGTAGAGGAAGGGGTTGTAGCTTTCTCCCACCAGCATGGCGGTGCAGGCCAACAGCATGAGGATGCTGGCCAAAGAGCGCCCATAGGTCAAAGCAAGTGCCCCGTTTTCCGATCGCACCGACTCGGCTTTGGCTTTAATCCAAGGAAGGATGGGGGCGCAAAAGGCCAGACTAATCACAATCCAGAAGATGTTGTTCATCACCAAAAAGCCCAGCTGCAAATCCCTGACCGGGTGGCCCGCCAGCCCAAACATCACCGAGAGCATGGTTTTGAGGCGGCTCCAATCCTCAAAGTAGAACAGGGTCCAGCCCACCAATGTGATGAAAATCAGATACAGATGTCCCAACGCCCCGGGAATTTTTTTGAGGATATCCCCCAGAAAGAGGCGTTCCAAAGCGATGAGTACGCCGTAATAAAGCCCCCACACCACATAGTTCCAACTGGCCCCGTGCCACAGACCCGTCAAAAACCAAACGATGAACAGGTTGCGGTAGACCAGCCTGCGGTTTCCTCCCAAGGGGATGTACACGTAGTCCCGAAAAAAGCTGGAAAGGGAAATGTGCCACCTGCGCCAAAAATCCACCGCCGATGTTGCGATGTAGGGGTAGTCGAAGTTCTCGTAATAGTGGCAGCCAAACATCCGCCCAAGGCCCAGAGCCATGTCGGAATAGCCGGAAAAGTCAAAGTAAAGCTGCAGAGAAAACATCAGGATGCCAAACCAGGCTCCCGATACGCTCAGGCCGGAAAGGTCCCCGGCCAGATACTGGCCCACCAGTTCCCCGGCGTAGTTTGCCACCAGCACTTTTTTACACATTCCCACAGAAAAGCGGGAGATTCCCTCGCTCATACTCTGCCAGGTCGGGGTTTCGGTGCCGATCTCGTGAGCCACCTCGCTATAGCGAACGATGGGTCCCGCCACCAACCGGTGGTAGAGGGAGACGAACAGCAGAAAGGTCATGTAGTTGTGCTGGGCCTTGACGGTGCCCCGGTAGACATCCACCGAGTAGGAAATGGTCTGGAAGGTGTAAAAGCTGATGCCAATGGGCAAAGCAAACCCCGGAACGGGAATTTGAGTCCCCAGAAGCAGGTTGAGATTTTCCACAAAAAAGCCGCTGTACTTAAAGGCGGCCAGCAGCCCCAGATTGAGCACCAAAGAGGAAACTACACCCAAAACGCGGATTCTTTCCCCTTCGTGCTTTTCGATAAACAGCCCATGGAAGTAGTCGATGGTTCCCGAAAAGAGAAGGGCAATGATCCAGACCGGCTCCCCCCATGCGTAAAAGAACAAGGAAAAGGCAATCAGTACCAGATTGCGGTAGGTCTGATTCTTGGTGAGGAAATACAGCAGGAAGTTTGCAGGCAAAAACAGATACAAAAAGATCAGATTTGCAAAAACCATGGGAACCTCCGGATCAACTCAATTATTCATAGTATATACTGTTTTCACCAAAAAAGAAAGACAG
>CALCSA010000481.1 GCA_937894185.1 uncultured Clostridia bacterium
AACCCCATTCACTTGATTCCCGCCTCGGTCACCATCGGCTTTATGGTGATGGGTTATTCCATCAGCGCCGGACTGCAGTGGGGCATTCTGGCCTATCTGCTGGTGAAAATCGCCGCCGGCAAGAGCAAGGAAATCAACAAAGTGATGTGGGTGCTGGGAGTTCTCTTCCTCCTCAAGATTATTGTCTTGGACCACCTTGTCTAACGTTACCAACTAAAAAAGCCCCTGTCTTCTTTGGAAGGCAGGGGCTTTTTAATGCTGTTTAGGCTTCGGATTCCCGCAGGCGGGAAAATTCGGGTAGGAGCTTTGGGGGTTCCGGTTCCCCTTCCCGGACCAGAAGCTTGCGGTAGGTCAGGTCCATGCCCATGGCTCCCAGTGGCGCCGTAATTACAATGGAAAGCACCGCCACCGCCAAAATAGTGTGGCCAGCGGGAATTCCAAGGGAAAGGGGGATGCCGCCGATGGCCGCCTGCACCGTGGCTTTGGGCAGGTAGGCGATGGCAGCAAACAGCCGCTCCTTCCCGTTGAGGTTGGTTTTCAGCAGGCAAAAAAATACCCCCCCCATCCGAAAGACCAGTGCCGCCAGAATCAGGCCCATCGCTGCCATTCCCGCCCGGCCGATGTACCGGACATCCACCGCCGCCCCCACCAGAACAAAGAGCAGCAGCTCGGCAGCCACCCAAATCTTGGAGTATTTGCGGGAAATTCGGGTGGCCAGAACCTTGTTTTGCTTTAAGATAGTTCCCCCCAAAGCCATAACCGCCAGTAGGCCGGAGATGGGCAGGTATTCCTTCACCGCGGACTCCAGCGAGACGAACAAAAAGGATGTGCCCAGCAGCAGTAAAACCTTTACCGTATCCCGCATATGGACTCTGCAAAACAGCGCCGCCATCCCCAACCCGGACAGGATGCCCAGCCCCAGCCCCAACAGGATGGAAATGGGAATTCTTGCAAGGCTCAGAGCATTAAATCCCTGCCCCTGCTCCATGCCCAGCAGGGCGGTAAACAGGACGATGACGTAGATGTCATCCACCGATGCCCCCGCCAAAATCATCTGGGGAATTCCCTTTTCCTGTCCGTAGCCCCTCTCCATTATTTGGAGCATCCGGGGAACCACCACCGCCGGAGAGACCGCCGCCAGCACCGCCCCCAAAATCGCCGCCTCCAGGCGGGTAATCCCCAGAAGCAGAGGGGCAAAGCAGACCACCGCCGCCAGTTCAAAGGTGGCGGGAACAAAGCACATCAAAATGGCGGGGCGGCCCACCTTCTTCAAATCCTTCAGATCCAGTGCCAGCCCGGCGCGGATCAAGATCACAATCAAGGCAATCTGCCGCAGCTCCGCCGAAAGATGGAGGATGATGGGATCGATGACATCCAGCCCGTAGGGTCCCAGCGCCACCCCCGTGGCCATCATGCCCAGTAAGGCAGGCAGCTTGAGCCGCTCCATCATCCCTCCCAATAAAAAACCGCAGAACAAAATTAGTGCAAAACTCAACAACACAAAAAAGCCCTCCCTGTCCGCAAAAAAGCCGATGCCCCTGCGAACCTAAATTCACAGAAGTCATCAGCCAGAAGCGGTTTGTCAAAGTTTCCTTTGAACAGGGAGAACTTCATTCCCTTTGCTGGTTGCTATCATAGCATAACCGGCCTGCTTTTGCAATACCGCAGCAGATTTTGACAGGGCTTACAGCCCTGTCAGAGCGGTGCAGAGGATGCCGCAGAGGAGTATGCTCAAAAAGTTAATCACATCGTTGTTGACCCAGGAAATGCCCCCCGCCAAAGGCAGCAAGGCCCCATCCGCCTGTGGACGCTCGGTCAGCCCCCCGGTGGGAAGCCGATACTTTGCCTGCAGCAACGCCCCCATCAGGGAATCCAGCAGGGAGCCCACCATACCGCAAAGCCACACCACAAGACCCCCCACCCAGCCAAAGGCCACCAGAGCAGGCAGGGCAATGAGGAGGGCGCCCAAAGCTCCGGCGGAAAATCCCAGAAGGGTAACGCCGCCAGAGATTCCCTTGGGGACCGGCTTGCCTGTCAGGATGGAAATGGGGGCCCGGGTAGAGAGCATTCCAATTTCCGAGGAAAAGGTGTCGGCAGTGGCCACGGCAAAGGTCGCCAGAGCCGCCAGCAAAAAGAGCCGGTTCCCGGTAAAGTGGCCGAGAGCCACAAAGAACAGCGGTGGCAATCCGTTGGCCATCACCTGCACCGAGCTGCGAGGCCCCTGCCGCTGATGAAGGGAGGAGGGCAGAAGCTTCTGCCTTCTCCCGATTTTGCTCACCACGCTCCCCGATACAAAAAACAGCAGCAGCGCTCCAAAGGCAAGGCCTCCCCCCCAGGCGTACAACAGGGTTCCCAGCAGGGTGGCCCAGTGGACTCCCGCCAGAGTGAGAGCTCCCAAAAAAAAGGCCGCCAGCAAGATCACCAAGGTGAGGGCCAGCCCATCCAAATAGGGATAGACAGCGGGCTGGGTGGCCATGAGATAGGTGGCAGCCGCCACGGAAAGAGGCAGAGTCAGATTATCGATGCCGCCGGGGGAATAGAGTTCCACCGCCGCCGCCAACACTCCGCAGCAGAGGGCGGCTCTCAGCGCTATGGCAGGAGCGTAGATCAGACAGATTCCCCCCACTGCCACGGCGGTAAAAAAGGCCACCGTCAGGGTCCCCTCCAGGCTTTTGCGGGCAAAGGGCTCGGGAAAAGGCCGCCGGTTCTTTCGCATTCCCATCAGAGCAGCCAAACCGTCTCCATATCCCATGGACAGCATCCCGCAGGCCGCCACCCAAGGGGTGCCCAAAGACCACCCGGCCAGACAGAGCACCCACAGGGAAACCGCATACCACACCGTGCCGGGGGTGTTGTTCTCCTGCCGCTCAATGGCGGAAAACAGCCCCCTGCGATAGGAAATATAGTTGAGAATCACAAAACAGGCGGGAGGAATGCTCACCGCCCACGTTTCGGTAAAAAGCAGCAGGGCCAGCAAAATCCAGTTGGATAGAAGGATGTGAACCAACTTGCGGGCCGGCTCGTCCCCCAGTCCCCGCTGTTTGAGGAGCGCAACCCCTCCCAGCACCGCAAACACCGCGGCAAAGGATATGGCAATCCCGATTCCTTGATGCATACAGTCTTCCTTTCGGCCTACCGGAATGATGTGGTTTCTTCTTCTTTCCAAGTGGAACCATTGCAGCCTTTGGGGTGCGGCGTTTTGGGCTCCACGCTTGTTACATGTTAGCATTATCATGGGATTTTTGCAACCGGAATAAACATACTTTCCCAGTTGGCCGGTGCGGGGGGACTTCGGCGCTCCCCCACTCCTGTTTTACTCTGGGGGATTTCCCCTTCCTCTTAGGAGTTTCAACCGCTGTAACAGATGCCGGAACCTGCCGCCCCGGACTTGTTCCACCCTTGAGCGTTTCCCCAATAGTATGCCCTCTTCAAAGGGGCCAAAGGCCAGCCGCCTTCCCTTTCCAAAAACTTTCCGGTGCTTTTTCCACCATTCAGCCTCACCCGGTGGATGAATGCGCAAAAAAGCCCTGTTGGGCCATCACCCCACAAGGCTTTGCAATGAGACGTCTTGATTACCGGGAGGGTTTTACAATGTCCCGCCAGTCCAAATCTCCCCGCTCCATGGCGTGGATCAGGGCCTCGGCGGTGGCAATGTTGGTGGCCACCGGAATGTTGTGCACGTCGCAAAGGCGCAGCAGGTTGTACTCGTTGGGCTCACTGGCCTTGGCAGAGATGGGATCCCGGAAGAAGAGCAGCAGGTCCACCTCGTTGCAGGAAATACGGGAAACAATTTGCTGGTCGCCACCCTGAGAGCCGGAAAGGAACTTCTCAATATCCAGACCGGTGGCCTCGCTGACCATTTTGCCGGTAGTTCCCGTGGCGCAGATGTGGTGGCGGCTTAAAATACCGCAATAGGCAATGCAAAACTGAACCATCAATTCTTTTTTACTATCATGAGCGATAAGTGCGATCGTCAAGAGTGATACCTCATTTCCTTGTAGAG
>CALCSA010000482.1 GCA_937894185.1 uncultured Clostridia bacterium
AGGTTTTTCCCGCCTGCGACCGGGGGATTTTTGGCGGCGGGGCAGACGGTCGTCGGAGCCCGTGGTTCTGGTGGTCATATCGCCTCACTCCTTTTGCGATTAAGGTAAAGGGCCCTGCAATAAGGCCTGGGTTACAGGCGGAACACGGCCCACAGGGCAAGGCAACAGCCTGCCAGTTCAATCAGGGAGAAGACCGCCACAATTTTGGTTTCGCTCCAGCCCGACATCTCAAAATGATGGTGAATAGGGCTCATCTTAAACAGTCGGCGGCCCTGTCCGTAACGGCGCTTGGTGATTTTAAACCACCCCATCTGAATGAGGACCGAAAGGCCCTCCACAATGTAGATAATGCCCATAAATAGTAAAAATATGGGAATGCGCAAGCCAAAGGCCAAGGCCACAATCATTCCGCCTAAAAACAGGGAGCCGGTGTCCCCCATAAAGACTCTGGCGGGATAAAAGTTCCAGATCAAAAAGCCCAGACATCCCCCGGCCAAAGCGGCGGCGTACATGGCCATGCCGTTGCTGTGCCAGACAGTGGCAATGGCCAAAAAGCCCAGAGCCGCCACAAAGGTGACGGAGGAGCAGAGGCCGTCAATGCCGTCGGTAATGTTGACCACATTGACCAGATAGACGATTCCCAGCACCGCCAGAGGATAGTACAGAACCCCCAAATTCACCGGGTGCCAGAAGGGGACAAACACCACGGTGGAGCGTTCTCCCGCCAGCCAGAGCCCGGCTAAGTAGAGGATGGCGATAAAAAACTGCATCACCATCTTCTGCCTGGCATTGAGGCCCAGATTGCGCTTTTTTACCACTTTAATATAGTCGTCCACAAAGCCCACCATGCCAAAGGCCAGGGACATAATCAGCCCCAGAATGACGGCCATCCCCCCCCGGATGGAGGAGGTTTCGTCTCCCGGACTGGTGGCCAGCATAAAAAATCCCGCCAGAATCGCCAGGGTCGTGCCGCCAATAAACATAAGCCCCCCCATAGTGGGGATGCCCTGCTTTTTCATATGCCATTTGGGGCCGATGTCCAGAATGGTCTGGCCGTATTTGAGGCGGCGCAAAACAGGAATCAGCCAAAAGCCTGTCAGGGCTGTCAGGCCAAAGGAAAGAACAGCGGCAGTGACGACCGGAAGGTTGGTCATGAGTGGTATCCTCCGTGGTTTTGATGAGAACGGGCCTCAAAGATTCATTGTGAAGCAGTGGAGATGAAAAAACTGTCGAAAGAAGCTTTTGCCTGCCAGGAAAGCCAAGAAGCACCGTCTCCGGCAGGTGGAAAGCAGAAACATACCCTGCTGCCCCTCTCCCATTTCCAAGGCGGACGAAAAGGCAGGCTACCGGGCGTAAATCCGCTCCAGAAGATGCTCCAGATGCATGCCTCGGCTTGCCTTAAACCACAGGACATCCCCGGCGCTTATCTGACGGCACAGAGCGGCGTAAAGGCTATCCTGATCGGGGAAGTGAAAGGCTTGGGCAAGCCCTGCCTTGTTGGCTCCTTCCGCGTAGAGGGCGGAGCGGCTTCCGGTGCAGAACAGCAGGTCGGCGCATCCGGCGGCAACAGTTCCCACTCTGCGGTGCTCCTCCTCCTCCCGGCTCCCCAGTTCCAGCATATCGGAGAGCACGGCAATCCGCTTGCCCTTGCAGGGCATGGATTTTAAGGTGTGAAGGGCGGCCTCCATGGAGTCGGGGGAGGCGTTGTAACAGTCCTCCACGATGGTGAACCCCTTGTGGGAGACCACCTTTTGACGCATCCCCTCGGGAGCGTAGCCTTTCAGAGCACCGGACGCGTGAGGGGGAGCCATTCCCAACAGCACTCCGGCGGCAAACCCCGCCAGGGCATTGAGGACGTTGTGCCGGCCCAACACAGGGATGCAGGCGGGGTATACGCCCCCCTCCCACTCAATATCGAAGAAGGTGGTGTCAACCTCTTCTCGCAGGTTTTGGGCCTTGACCTGATTGCCGGGGTTGTGGATACCGTAGCGAATCACCTGCAGGCGGGGGATTTCCACGCCGGCCAGCAGGTCGTTGTCCCCGCAGAGCAGCAGGGGAGCACCATCGGCCATGGCGTCTCCCAACGCTAGCTTTTCAGCCCGGATGGCGTCCCGGGTGCCAAATTGCTGCAGGTGGGTGACTCCGATTCCGGTGACAATGCCGATGTCGGGGGCGGCGCAGCGGGCAAGGGGAAGCATCTGGCCGGGAGCATCCACTCCCAGTTCCAGCACCGCCGCCTCATGGGAGGGACTCAGGGAGAGAATGGTATGAGAAAGCCCTACCTCATTGTTGAGGTTGGCAGGGGTCTTTAAGGTGGAAAAGGCGCTGCTCAACACACAGGCCGCCATCTCCTTGGTGGTGGTTTTGCCCACACTGCCGGTAATGGTCACCACGGGAAGAGCCAGCTTGCCGCGGTAATAGCCCGCCAGATCCAACAGGGCCTGCCGGGTGTCCCGAACCACCAGCACCCGGTCATCCTCCAGGGGCCGGGCGGAAACGGCAAAAGCCGCCCCCTGCTCTAACGCCTTTTGGATGTAGCTGTGTCCATCAAAGTTTTCCCCGGTCAGGGCCACAAAAAGGCAGCCGGGGGTCAGGGTGCGGGTATCGGTACAGATTCTGGGAACCGGATGGGAGGGGCCGTCATAAAAAGCGCCTATAGCGGCGGCCAGATCCCGGATATCCAAGGGTGTCACGGGGTGTTTCCCTCCATCTCTTCCAAAAGCTTTTGAACAATTTCCTTCTCGTCAAAGTGGATGGTGCCGTAATGGAGCACCTGATAATCCTCGTGGCCCTTGCCTGCCAGCACCAGCACATCGTCCTCCCGGGCGTTTTGCAGCGCCCATTCAATGGCGTCATAGCGGTCCACAATCACTTCATAAGGCGTCTTGTGGGGCTCAAAGCCGGGCAGAGCGTCCTCGATGATGCGCATGGGGTCCTCATCCCGGGGATTGTCGGAGGTGAGGATGCAAAAATCCGCCAGCCGGGCCACAATTTCCGCCATAATAGGCCGCTTGGCCCGATCCCGGTTTCCGGCGCAGCCAAAGAGGCAGACCACCCGGGCGGGGGCGAACTCCCGCACCGTTTCCAGAATCTTTTGCAGGCCGTCGGGGGAGTGGGCGTAGTCCCGAATAATGGTGTAAGGGGTGTTGGTGGGCAGAATCTCCACCCGCCCGGGTACCCCGGGGAAGCCTTTCAGAGCTCTGACGGCTTCTTCCAGAGAGACACCCGCCGCCTCGCAGGAGCCCAGAGCCGTGAGGGCGTTGGCGACGGAAAAGTAGCCGGGAGTGCTCATCTTCACCCGCAGAAGGCGATGGCTTGCCATCAGGGCAAAGCGGCTGCCCCGCTGGGTAAAGTTGATGTCGTGGGCGGTGTAGTCCGCCTCCACGCTCTGGCAGGAATAGCTGACCGCCTTGCAGGGTACCTCGCTCAGGAGCCTGCGGCCATACTCGTCATCCAAATTGATGATGGCGGTGTCGCAGATTTCAAAGAGCTTCTTCTTGGCCTGATAATACTGCTCCATGGTTCCGTGGTAGTCCAGATGATCCTGTGTGAGGTTGGTGAAGGCTCCGGTGGCAAAGCGGCAGCCCGCCACCCTCTGCTGGTCAAGAGCGTGGGAGCTCACCTCCATCACCACGTGGGTGCAACCCGCCTCGGCCATCTTGGCGAAGATGGCATAGAGCTGAATGGGATCGGGCGTGGTGTAGCGGGCGGGCAGGGTGACGTCGTCAATCTCGTTGTGGATGGTGCCGATCAGCCCGACCCGATGCCCTGCTTTTTCCAGAATGTGCTTGATGAGGTAGGTGACGGTAGTTTTTCCGTTGGTACCGGTCACTGCCATCAAAGTGAGCTTGTCGGCGGGGCGGCCAAAGAAGTTGTTGCAGCAAATGCCCAAAGCCTCTCGGGTATCGGTCACCAGAATCTGGCGCGAAAGCCCCAAATCCTTGCGGCAAACAACAGCGGCAGCCCCCCGCTGCAGGGCGGCGGCGGCGTAGTCGTGGCCGTCGGAACGAACTCCCTCGATGCAGAAGAAGATGCAGCCTTCCTCCGCCTGACGGGAATCGCAGGTAAGAAAGGTAATTTCAACATCGGGGATACCGCTTTCCACGTCCAGACCATTCAATACTTCGTATAAAGTCATGCGGCAAGACCCCCTTATCTAAATGCCTGACAAATTGTATCAAGGTTGCGGTTGGTGTACAGTGTTATGTTACCCGTTTTTTGCGGGGCAGATGCGGGAACTGACGTTTTGTTCAGGGTTCCGCAGTTTCCCCGGGGCTGCTGTTTTCCAGCGGCAGCGGGAAGGTGACCGCCGTGGAAGAAGATTCCTCCCGCACGGCGGTGGCGGAAGCATCCTCCTGCCGCTCCTGCAGAGTGAGGATGACCAGATCTCCGGTGGCGGCTTGGGTGCCGGCCAAAGGCCACTGCTCCCGCACCACGGTGGCGACTCCGTTGCGGGTGACGCCCCGCAGCTCGATGTTCAGCCCTAAATCCACCAGAAGGGTGTTGGCTTCGGCGGCGGACAATCCCACCACGCTGGGCACCTGAATGTTATCCTTGAGCAGATCCTCCTCGGTGTAGAGGTAGACGGTGGAGCCCTTGGGCATAGTTTGGCCGGGGAGAGGAATCTGCCGGAGCACATCGGGGCCGTTGCCGATAAACCGGGCAGCGAGTCCCTTGGTGCGCAGCTCGGCCTGAGCGTCGTGAGGCTTCATCCCCACTAGATTGGGAACCTTGATCTCCTTTTCCGCCAGCTCCTCAGCGGTAAACTGGGGCTGATAGCCCAGATAGGGAAGGGTTTCGTTGAGGACGGCTCCCACCACCGGAGCGGCGATGACCGAGCCGTAAGCATCCCGAAGGTCCGGCTCATCCAGCATGATGAGACAGGCGATTTCCGGGTCCTCCATGGGAGCAAAGCCCACAAAGGAGAGGATGTTGCCCGAATCCCCCTGATCCAGCTTTTGGGAGGTTCCGGTCTTTCCACCGATGCGGTAGCCGGGAATGGCGGCAAACCGCCCCGAACCGCCATGGACTACGGCCTCCACCAGAATGCGCATGGTCTCGCTGGCCTGATTGGAGATAACCTGCCGCTTAACGGTGGGCAGGGTAGTTTCCAGCACGTTGCCCTGAGCGTCCAGCACCTGTTTGACGATGTAGGGCTGCATGAGATACCCGCCGTTGACCGCCGCCGAAGCGGCGGTAATCATCTGGATAGGGGTGACCTTCATGGACTGTCCGAAGGAGGTGGAGGCAAGTTCCACCCGCCCCTCCTTATTGAGGATTTCAAAGCTGTGGCCGATTCCTTCGGCCTCGCCGGGCAGATCGATGCCGGTTTTTTCCCGCAGGCCGAAGTTTTCAATGTAATCGAACATCTTCCGGGCCCCCACCCGCTGGCCGACCATAATAAAGACGGGGTTGCAGGAATTTTGCATGGCTTCAATAAAATTCTGGCTTCCGTGGCCCCGGCGCTGCCAGCAGTGAAACGTCGTATCGGAAACTTGAAACGAATAGCTGCAGGAAAAGTGGTCGTTTAAGGACACTACGTTGCTGTCCACTCCGGCGGCTGCGGTGACGATTTTAAAGACCGAGCCGGGCTCGTAGGGGTCGGAGATGGCCTTGTTCCGCCACTGGTCGTACTGAAGCTTCTGGCGCAGGGTTTTAAAGTCCTCGCTGCCGGGAGTCAGGGCGTCCAGCTGGGCCTGAGCCTTGGGGTCGGTGAGAGTAAAAGGGTCGTTTGGGTCAAAGTCCGGTTTGGTGGCCATGGCGAGAACCTCGCCGGTTTTGACGTTGAGCACCACTCCGGCGGCCCGCTGGCTGACGCCGTGCTCGATGACGGCGGTTTCCAGATTCCGCTCCAGATAGTGCTGGATGGTTTCGTCAATGGTCAGAACAATGGAGTTGCCATCCTGAGCCTCATACAGCTGGGAGTATTTAAAGGGCATATCGGCGCCCTTGGCGTTTTTGGTGGAGACCACCATGCCGGAGGTGCCGGAAAGGGTTTTGTTGTAGTAGGCCTCCAGACCGTAGGCGCCGTCGCCGTCGTAGTTGGTAAAGCCCAGCACCGTGGAGGCCAGAGAGCCGTAGCGGTAAAAGCGCTTGGTATCCTGCTCCAGAAAGACACCGGAGATGTTGTTGTCGGTGACGTATTCCAGCACCTGATCGGTGACGGCCCGGTCCACCCGGCGCTTGATCACCCAGTAGTAGTGCTGCTTTTTGGCCGCCGCATCCAGAATCCCCTGCTTGTCGATTTCCAGAAGCTCCGCCAGATCGGTGGCCACTTTGTCCAGAGTATCGGCCTTGAGCTCGGCGGGGGAGATGCAGATATTCCACACACTGGCGCTTTCGGCCAGAGGGTTGCCGTTGCGGTCGTAAATCACGCCCCGCTTGGCTCCCAGAGTGTTGGCCCTCGTCTGCTGGTTGAGAGCTTTTTGCTGCAATTCTTCCCCGCGGACGATTTGCAGTGTGAACAGTTGAATGAAGATGACCCCAAATCCAAACAGCAAAAAGCAGAGAAGGATAATCCGCATCCGGTTCTTCATCTTGCTGGAGGAAGCCTTTTTCACGCGGTTCCTGCCCCCTTTGTGGAAAACTCCCGCCGCGAATCTAACAATTCAACACGGGGTTCTGAAAACTTGTTGAAAACTATGTGGAAAGAGTGGAAAACCCAAGCTATTGTAACTCTTCGGAAAACAAAGGAAGAGCTAAGATGCCGAACGTCTTAACTCTCACCCGAGGCGGTCGCGAGGACCGCGACCGGGCGTTATTGGATTGTGCGGCAGCCTGCATACTACAGATTATTTCACTTCCCGCCAAAATATTCCTTGGCGCTCCCCAGCAGCGAACCAATCACGGCAAAAACGCCGTCGTCTGTTGCGGTGGACTGTGGATTTTGCGCCAGAACGATTTGATCCTCCTCATACAAATAAACGTAGGAGGTTTGATATTGATCCAGTTTGCTCATGCCCAGCTCTTCCTCGGCCTGCTGGGCTACTGCCCGCAACGAGACGGTGGATTCCAACAAACTGGCGTAGCGCATACTGTCGCTGTCCAGTTTGGTCATCTCCTGCTTAAGGTGGCTGATTTGCCCGGTCACCTCGTTGAGGCAGACCTGACAGTAGACAATCAGGCTCACCAGAGCCACCACCACCAAAAAGGTACAGACCACCTTGGGGGAAAAGGCTCCCGCAAAAGCCCGCGGCTGAGAACGCACCATCTTAAGCTTGGGGTTTTGCTGCCCCTGCTGCTCCTTATGGGGAGTGCTTTCAAACAGGGAATAATCATATGCAAGACCGGTATTGGCCATGGCGATGCTCCTCTACAGCTTCTCGATTGTACGCAGCTTGGCGCTTTTGCTGCGGGGGTTTAGGGCGAGCTCTGATTGGCCGGGCAACACCGGCTTTTTGGTGACCAGCCTGCCTCTGGGGGTTTTGCCACAGACACAGACCGGAAAATCGGGGG
>CALCSA010000483.1 GCA_937894185.1 uncultured Clostridia bacterium
ACCGGGGAATAAGGTGGTCAACCGGGACATGCTCCGCTACCGCATCGATTTAAACGAGCTGCCGTCCAGATATTAGCCATCCTTTTAAAACGTTTAGGGGTTTTAAAACAGGGAGCAAAGCCCGCCGCATACCGCAGGGGTGAGATTGCCATAAAATTCGGCTCAAGATACCCTATGGGCAGTTGCACGGCAAATGCCGCAACTTGAAATATAAAGCATTTTCAGGTTAACCGATTATAACCGACTGCAAATTGCACATTGCACATTGCAGTCGGTATCGATCGCTTCCTCCGCGGGGAGTTTTAAAGGGGCACTTCTTCCCATCGTTCAGGGCTTGGATGCATCGGAGAACACCCTGTCCAGATCCTCTTGGGTCAGAGATTTCCACCGGCCGGGAGCCAGATCCGGGTCCAGAGTCAAACCGCCGATGGCTGTCCGCTCAAGGGCGGTTACCGTAAGGCCAAAGCGGGAGAACATCCGCTTGACCTGATGATACCTTCCCTCATAGATCACAAGCTGGGCCACGGGAGCGTTGCCACCCTGAAGCAGATGCAGCCGGGCAGGGGAGGTGACATCCCCATCGCCCAGATCCATGGGCTGGGAAAAGGCTGATTGCAGCATCTCCAACGAAAAAGGAGCGTCCAAGGTGACCCGGTAGGTCTTTCCCACCCGCTGCTTGGGGGAGAGCACCCGGTGTGCAAAAGCGCCGTCGTTGGTGAGCAGGACAAACCCCTCGGTGTCCTTGTCCAGCCGCCCGGCGGGAAAGACTCCCCTGCGCAGGGGAGAGGGCAACAGCTCCAGCACCGTAGGCTCTTTGGAATCCCGGGTGGCGCAGACCATCCCCGCGGGCTTGTTGAGCATGTAGTATCGGTTCCCGGTTGCAAGGGGCCTGCCGTCCAAGGTGACGATGGCGTCCTCGCCGCAGTGGGCTTCCGGGCGGGTGACTGCCTCCCCGTTGACCAGAACCCGGCTGCCGCGAATGTCCTGAGCCGCCTGCTTGCGGCTGATGCCTGCACCGTGGGCAACCAGTTTGTCCAATCGCATGAAGCACTCCTCCAGTTGTGGGCCTGCCGCCCTTGGTTGGGATACCGGCTCCCGATGCGAGCCGAAGCACCCCGGTCTGACTGTAAACTTCCGCCGATTCACTTGGTAAAAAACACAAGAAGGGTGGACTGCTTGCCAACCCTTCTTTGCGTTTGGGGCCCAAGATTGTGATGTATCCCGGTGGTTCCCTTAATATCCGGTGACTCCCAACAGGGAATCGTCGTGATTGATCCACTCGTCCAATACCACGGTGGTGGTGTAGGTTTCCTGAGTGTTGCGCACTACCACCTTGGCGATGCCGGCGTTCATGATCATTCGCTTGCACATGGAACAGGGATTGGCGTTTTCCACGTATTCTCCGCTGTCCACCTCTTTGCCGCAAAGGTACAGGGTGGAGCCGATCATATCCGACCGGGCAGCGTGGATGATGGCGTTGGCCTCGGCGTGGACCGAACGGCACATCTCATACCGCTCACCCCGGGGGATGTTCATCCGCAGGCGGACGCATTCCCCCACATCGCAGCAGTTGCGCCGCCCCCGGGGGGCTCCCGAATAGCCGGTGGACACGATTTGGTCGTTTTTCACAATGATAGCGCCAAAATTTCGGCGCAGACAGGTGCCGCGCTCCAGTACGGTTTCGGCAATATCCAAATAATAGTTGAGCTTGTCGCGTCTGGTCATTTTAAGCACCTACTTTTTAGTTTTGAAGCTTTGCCAAAAAGTCAAACGGGTTCCTCTGATTCTATTTGTTTATTATACTGCAAAACTTGGGACCATGCAAATTAAAACCACTCAAACGGAGGATTTTCCATGGCCGACCTTTCCAATCCGGCTGTGGT
>CALCSA010000484.1 GCA_937894185.1 uncultured Clostridia bacterium
AGACCGCCTCTCAGGTAACGGCGCTCCTCAACGTGGCGGGCAAGATGGCTAAAAACGCCCAGTCCGGCTTTAACAACGGCATCAGCGTCACCGAGGGCTACGAAAAATATCTGGAAACCGATGCCAATCCCCTGCCCGACGAAAGCTATCCTGTGGATGAGGCCGTGCAGAAGGCTCTTTCCGAGTACTTTGTGGAAAAGCAGGCGCAGGACGGAACCGCCTTCGCCAACTTTAACCTGAAGCCCGAAGATGTCAAGCAGATCATCGACGACGAAAACGACGATTACTTCATCCTTTCCATCCGCTCCGCCGAAGACTACGCCAAGGGCCATATCCCCACCGCCACCAACATCCCCTACGGCCTTGGCATGCAGGAAGAATTGGTCAAACTGCCCACCGATAAGAAGATCGTGGTGTACTGCTACAGCGGCCAGACTTCTTCCCAGACCACCTCTATTCTGCGCCTGCTGGGCTACGACGCCTACTCCATGTCCGGCGGCATGGGCAACGCCGAAAAGGGCACCGGTTGGCTGGGTGCCGGCTTTGAGACCGTCACCGACTAATCGCCATCACAACCAAAAAACATAAAAGTACCGGGCTGCGCGAACCATTCACGCAGCCCGGTACTTTTATATTGAAAAGGGTCCGGTAACAAAGCGGGCCTCCCAACGGCATTATCAGCAAAATTCAGGACGATATCCTCTTTTTTGATAGCAGCAATTGACATGACGGTTGCCTCCTTATATGATGATCGTTTGGGCCTGATTGATTGCGCCAGTACTTCTTTTACAGCGGCACAGCAGTCCCCTGTATGGTTATGCGGTCCGCACTTTGCTTGAGGAAATGCTCATAATGGTCAAAAAATTAACCCATTATAAAAAAATATTGGTATGTATTTCTAATCGTGTGTGATAAAATGTAGATAAACTCATCCCAAAAGGACTAGGAGAAATACCATGAAACGTAATTTTGAAGCTTCTGATCTGGCTAGGAACCGCACCGAAGCCCGGCCCGGAGTGCTGATGTGCGCCTGTTGCATTCAGGGCGGCGCCCCTGACACTCCGGAAGATTTAGGTGAAGTGCAGCAACTGTTGAAACAGATTCGCACCGACTCCAACGTTCATCTAAGTCTGCGCACCGCCTTTGATGACACCGGAGCGAGAAATGAATGGTATGGGGCCTTGACTCCCCGGCAGCGCAAGCGGGATCTTGATATTCTGCATGCATTGGGGGCGATTCCCGAGATGGTTCGTACGGCCCAGTGCTGGTCCGAGATGTTGGAAGAATATCTGCCCCACCCCGGACCCGTGTGCGCGCCCTATCAGACGGAGAGCTCCGTGTGGAAAAATTGTCCCCATGCAGCGGAAGGCTATTATGCCAAAGGGCTTAAAGCGCTGTGCAACGCACGCACCGAAGAAGAGATGGCTTGCAGCAAGATGGAATCCTGCAAGGCGCTGGCCAATGCCGATTCCGTACAGGTTCGCTCCCACCACTTTTTGTGCACCATCTGTTTTGTGGGGGGCGCTTACGCCGATGCCCCCATTCAGGAGGACAATCTGTATGAGCTTTGGGATAAGATCAAACAAAATCCCGATCTGCCCGTCACTGTCATCGAGGGGCCCGGCGAGTGCATCATTTGTCCACCCTGCCACGCCTTCAACCCCGACAACGGCCTGTGCTTTTACTCGTGCTCTCTACGAGACCGCAAAAAAGATTTGGATGTCTTTGCAACGCTGGGAATCGAGCCCGGAGAAACCTTACCGGCCAGAGAAATTCTAAAACGCATTTACATCCATATCGAAAATGTAAACGGGCTTTGCCGTTTTGAGGAACGCCGCGGCTTTGAATGGCGCAACTGCCGCACCCATTCCTGGGGCACCTTTGAAAAAGGGATGGCCATTGTCGCAAAGGAACTGGCACTGGAAAAATAAATCAGAGGGGATAACGGGATGGCATGCTTTTTTTGTTCCGATGAATACAAAAATTACTACCAATTTATCACCGAGTTGGAGGAATGCATTGTACTGCTGAACAACGAGCAAACCTATGAAGGACGCTGTGCCTTGGTAACCAAGAAACACGCCACCGAGCTGTTCGAGCTGGATCCTCAGGTTCTTTCCACCTACATGGCTGAGGTAGCACAGGTAGCCCGCGCCGTAAAGGCAATTTTTAAGGCTGATAAAATTAACTACTACATCTGCGGAGATATCGACCAGCATCTTCACATGCACATTGTGCCCAAACACAAAGGAGGCAGCGAATGGGGGCAGGCTTTTTTGATGAGTGGCCGCGAGGTTTTTCTATCGGAAGAAAAGTATAGCCGACTGGTGGAAAAAATTAGGGCTGCCCTTTCCACAACGTAAACAATACTGTCACGCAGTATACAAACCAACAACCGCCACTCAACCACATACCATAATGGAGGGAATCACATGAAAAAGACTTATCAAAAATGGTTGATCCCGGCACTTTGCCTGGCAATGGTTCTGGCAATGACCGCCTGCGGTGGTTCCGGCAATGCAAGTAAAACTACTGGCAACGCACCCGGAGGAGCACAGTCTGGTGACTCTGGAAAAAGTGCAGGAAACGGTGAAAAGGTAAAGCTTCTGTTTGCCGGAACCGGATTTTCCAATATCATCAATGTTCCCGGTCATGAGGATGCCACCCAAAATGTAGGGGATTACCTGAAGGCCATTGCCAATGAATTTATGGCCGAGAATCCTCATGTGGAAGTGGAGGTTCTGGTAAATAATGCAGCCAGCGGCACTACCGAAACTCTGGATGTAGAAATTGCAAGCGGCAATGTTCCCAACCTCTTTTTTTCTAAGGAAGCTGACCAGAGTAAGTACATGGGTATGGGCATGATTCAGACCTTGGACAATTACTTTACAGACGAAGAGGTTACCGATTACATCGGCGGTATCATGACCAATCAGAACGAGTGGCGCATGCCTATGTTCAGTGCGCCAAAGCTGATCTGCATCAACAAAACTCTGTTTGAAAACGCCGACGCGGCCCATCTGCTGCCCTCCCCCGATGACCGCAACTGGACTACAGATGAGTATATGAACGCTCTGCGGGCCGTGAACAATCCGTCGGCGGGTATCTTCCCCACCATTCTCTTTGCCAAAACAGCCAGCGCTCAGGAGTCTATGATGGGGTATTTGTGGCCCTTTGGTGCGCGAATGTTTAGCGGCTCCGACCTAACCAAAACCACTCTAAATTCGCCTGAAACCGCACAGGGCCTTGCCTTTGTAAAGAGTATTTTGGACGAAGGCCTGGCGGTAAACGGCCCTACCGCGTTAACGGATGACGATATGTGGGCCATGTTTGAAAATCAGACTCTGGCCGTTGCGCCCGAACTGCCCGCCTTTGACGGCATGGCCTCCAGCGCCGGATTCGAGATTTATTATGTCAACTACCCCCACCCTGCCGACAAAGGCCCCGGTCCCCTGTGGCAATTTACCTATGCCCTGACGGTGTGGAAGTCGGAGAACCCTGCGGAGGTGGAAGCCAGTGTGGCCCTAGCCAAATTTATGGCCGACAAATGGGCCGTGCCGCTTAGCGAAGTATGCGGCGCCTTGCCGGTGCGCGAATCCCAAAAGGCTGAGGCCAACCTCACCGGGGAGCTTCAGGCGGTGGTGGATTTGGTGGGCAAAGTGGGCACTGTCGGATCAGGCACCGCATCCCCCGCCTACCCGGTACTCCGGGACACCTTTAAGGATATGAACGCCTTTCTTTTCATTGGCGAAAAGACACCCGAGGAAGCCCTTGTCTGGTTTGAGGAGACTTTAAACGCCGCTCTGATCAGGTAAAGAGCTCAGGGTTTGCCGGCATAAAGCATCAGGGCCTGACCTTTATCGGCTCTTAATCGGTCGGATTGTCCGGCATTGGCCGCCCGGCCGGTTTTTCTTTTGGCCCCCTGCTCGTGCAACACAAGGAATACAAGTCACGGGAGGCACACCATGCAAGCTCTGAAAAAAGTGGTCACCAACCTGTACAAACAGCGATGGGCCTGGTTCTTTATCATCCCCGGATACATTATTTTTCTCTTGTTCAATATCATCCCTACACTGCGCACCGTGTACACCAGCTTTTTTGATTACAACCTTGCCACCATGGAGTTTGCGGGCCTTGGAAACTACATAAAGCTTTTTGGCAGTCAGGCGTTTCGTGCCAGCGTTCGCAACACCCTGCTCTTTGCTGTCATCATTACCCCCCTCAGCACGGTGGTGAGCCTGTTGATTGCCACCACCATCTTCCCGTTGGGCAACAAGGCCCAGTCGGTATATCGCGGTGCCTTTTTTCTTCCCAATGTCATAGGCGGCGTCATTATTTCCGCCATTTGGCTGTGGATTTTCCACCCGGTGTACGGCGTGCTCAACTATGTGTTGTCTCTGTTTGGCGTCCAGCCTCTTTTATGGCTGGCCGACTCCAAAACGGTAATTTTCTCGGTGGTGCTGGTTATCATGAGCTGGACCTGCGGCTCTCTCATCATCTTATATGTGGCAGGGCTGGGCAACATCGACCCCTGCCTGATGGAAGCCGCCAAAATCGACGGTGCCAGCCCTGCCCAGGTATTCTTCCGCATTACTTTGCCGCTGCTCAAACCGGTCACCACCTTTATTGTCACCACCCAGCTGATCAACTGCTTCCAGCTGTGGGAAGTAATTTACCTGCTGACTGACGGAGGGCCGGTAAACGCCTCTACCACATTGGCCTTCGATATTTACAAAAAAGCCTTTCTGCTGGGCGACTATGGACTGGCCGCCGCCGAAGGTGTCATGCTCATTGTGCTGTGCGCTCTGGTTTCCCTGACCACCCTGCGGATGGTATCGGGAAAGGAAGAAAAGTGAGGAGGAACACAAACCATGGGTAAGCAAAAAATTGGTCCCGGCGGGGCGGTGCGACTGACCATTGTGTCCGTGATGGGTATTTTGGTGCTGCTTCCGCTGTACTGGATGGTGACGGGATCCTTCAAGGTCATGAAGGCCACCATGGCTGTCCCCCCGGAAATCTTTCCCCAAAACCCCACTTTGGAAAACTACGCCTTTATTTTTGGGGGACATTTTCCCGCCTTTCGGTGGCTGTTCAACAGTGCCCTAATCTCTTTGTCAGCTACCTTCCTGTCACTGCTCATCTGCACCATGCTGGGTTACGCCTTTGCCAAAAAGCAGTTCTATGGCAAAAACGTGCTGTTTGTTCTGGTGCTGGTCACCATGATGCTGCCGCGCCAGTCGGTGCTCATCCCCCTGTTCCAGATGGTAAAAAAATTGGGGCTGCTTAACACCTTTGTTGGTGCCATTGTCCCCATCATCGTCTGGCCCTATGGCGTGTTCATGATGCGCCAGTTTATCGCGCCTCTGCCCAACGAGCTCATTGAGTCGGCCACCATCGACGGCGCCTCGGAGCTGCGCATTTTCAGACAGATTATTCTTCCCCTGTCTGCCCCTGCCCTGTCGGCTCTCGGGGTCATCATGTTCATGAATTCCTGGAACGACTTTATGTGGCAGTCGGTGGTGCTGCGGGAGGTTGAGTCCTGGACCATCAACGTAGGCGTCGCCGTCCTGGCCAAAAACACCATCGGCGGCTCCAACACCATCAACTACGGGTACGCCATGGCAGGGGGCGTGGTGGGAGCCCTGCCTGTCACCCTTATATTTTTTGCCCTGCAAAAGTACTTTGTAAAGGGACTTACCATGGGGGCGGTTAAAGGATAAAAAACTCTTGGCGCTTTATGATACAATGGGAAGGAAATCATGAGTGCGGGAGGCGGCTGCATTGAAGCATTTGGGCATTACCGGGAAATTTACCTTGCTGGTTTTGGTGCCGGTGATTGTTCTGGCGCTGACGCTCATTCTGTTGTCGGTGTGGCAGGTAGAGGATATTGTCACCAATCAGTTTTACGAATCCTCCGCCCTGTTACTGGACGATGTATCTTATATTATTGAG
Organism: uncultured Clostridia bacterium; assembly: GCA_937894185.1. Classification (GTDB taxonomy): domain Bacteria; phylum Bacillota; class Clostridia; order Oscillospirales; family Ruminococcaceae; genus WRAV01. Next base: position 5,953 of record CALCSA010000484.1, read on the forward strand.
GAGAAGATCAGCCGCATCGCCGACTAGAGTAAAGGGATTGTTTCCAGCGCTGTAGTACAAAAGACTCTGGGCATACCCCCGGGACAACTGACCCGGGAAGATCAATCCGCTTACCTCAGCCAGATCGAATCGGTGGCAAACTCCATTGTCATCTCCAACCCGGATATCGACTCCATCAACCTCTACGATATACAGGGACGCCTTGTATTGGGTGAACGGGTAAACACTCTTAACCGCCTGCTGGATCTGGCCACGCTTCAGGATATGGCTTCTCCCTCAGCCTATCGTTCCATTCGGGCAGTTTCCTTTCGCCAAAGGCCTTATATCCTCTCGGTGCGGGAAATCCGCAGTATCGCCAACTTCGAGCCCATTGGCTATGTACAGGTAAATATCCGGGAGGACGTCATCTCCCAAACCTACCGGGAGCGGGTAACAGGCTATGGCGGTACTTTTTTTGTGATAAATGGCGACGGGGAAGCGCTCTCCTCCTGTGATCAGGCAGGGCTGCTGCCCCTTGCAGACATAGACCCTGCCCCCGCTGTACCCAACGGGTTCAGAGGCACGGTGAATCTCGGTGGAAAACCGGTTCTGATCGTATCCCATCACTCCGCCGAAAGTGACTGGGACTATATCCTGCTGGTACCTCAAAGTTATATCACCAAAAAATTCCGTACTCTGGTATCCTCCAGTCTTCTGGTGCTGGTAGCCTTCAGCGTTGTCACCATCGGCGCCTGCCTCATTGTGGTTCGCCGCATGGTTGCACCGATCCGGGAGGTGTCCCTTTCCCTAAAAAAAGTGCAGGAAGGCGATTACACGGTCCAAACCAGCTACCGCGGAAAGGATGAAATCGGGGAGTTGTCTCTGGCGTTTAATGCCATGGCCGCCGAAACCGACCGGCTCATCAATGAGGTGCTTCAATTGGAGCTGCTCAACCGCCAGCAGGAGATCAAAGCCATGCAGGCCCAGATCAACCCTCATTTTTTGTACAACACCTTTGAGTCCATCAGTGCTTTGGCCCTCCAGCTGGGTGCTCAGCCGGTGAGCAACATGGTGGTGGCGCTGGCCAAGCTGATGCGGGAGAGCATCACCACCCCGGACAGAATGGTGACCATCACCAAAGAAATTACCCTGGCGGATTATTACCTAGAGATTCAGCGCTATCGCTTTGGAGACAGGCTGCGCGTCTATTACGACCTCAACGAGGACCTGCTGGACCAAACCATTCCCAAGCTGACAATCGAGCCCATTGTGGAAAACGCCATTATCCACGGCTTTGCCAACAAACCCGACAACTGGATCATCGAAATCAAGGTGTATGCCAAGGGTGAGGATGTGGTGCTGGAGGTATCGGACAACGGCGAGGGTATGCGTCCTGAAGTTCTGGCCGGTGTGCTGGAACAGGATGATAGCCACGCCAAAACCGGCAGTGTGGGCCTTACTCTGGTGAACAAGCGCCTGCAGCTGATCTTCGGCCTTGCCCGGCCCATCTGCGTGCAGAGCACACTCGGTCAAGGCACCACGGTGCAGGTGTTTTTACCCCGACAGGAGCATCCCGGAGATGTGCCGGCAAAGGAGGACCTCGATGCATAAGATTCTGTTGGTGGACGATGAGGTAAACACTCGTAGGCATCTGCGGGCACTCATTGATTACGAGCAAGAGGGCTGCGTTGTGGCGGGTGAGGCCCAGAATTATGAAGAGGCCCTTGGGCAGATGGAGCGTCTGCATCCCGAAATCCTTCTGTGCGATATTGAGATGCCGGGCAAAAGCGGGTTGGAACTGGCTGCCAAAGTGCGCCAAACAGCCCCGGGCACCCGTATTATTTTTTTGACGGGGCACGATAAGTTCACCTATGCCCGGCAAGCGATTCAGAGCGGAGCGGACGAATATATTTTAAAACCTGTGGATTCCTCCGAGCTGCGCAGTGCACTGGCCCGCACGGTGTGCGCGTTAGAAAAGCAAAAAACCCTGGAAGAAGAGCATCGCCTGTTCCGCCATATGTTAGAAACCAGCAAAGACGAGCTAAGGGAGCGCTTTTTAAGCCAGATTCTGTTTCTGCCCCCCGCCTCAAAAGAGGTGGAGAGAAAAATTGAGTTTTTCAATCTGACCAGCGCCCGCTATCAGGTTGCCGTGTTGGAAGTAAGGCCCCGCCCCGAACCGGAAGGCTCGGAGTACAGCCACCAGTCCGCTCTGTACACACTGAAAAATCTTCTGCTGGACCATCTGCGCCCCCGCATGCCGGCCTATCTGCTGGAGGTGGGAATCGATCGGTATCTGGCAGTGTTGCTACCCCAGCCGGAAGAGCAGGTATTGCCCGCGCTGGAAGAGGCCGTCAGCGTTGTGGAAGATCTTTTGGAGCTCACCATTTCCTGTGGGGTGAGCGAGTGCTTTTCGGCCCTTGAGCGCATGCGGTTTTATTATTATCAAGCGGCAAAGGCCTGCTCCCACACCTGCTATGTGGGCGTTAACTCCGTTATCAGCTATCAAAATCTGGCCGAAAGCCTGTCCCGAGTTCCCCCAAAACCCGACTACTCAGCTGATGCCAAGCAGGTGGCCGAGTACATCCGGGGGGAGGCGGTGCTGGGCGAGGGTTTGAATCGACTGCTGGCTGGCATCCTGTCAGGGTCGGCTTACCGCAGCCGGGACGTGGAGGAGGCCAAGGCCTGCTATATCGAATTTGCCGTCACCCTGTTTAAGGCGCTGGAGCTTTGGGCCCTGATCAGCCCCAAGGAGCAGGCCGCCACCAGTGATATTTATGCCCGCATCATCACTCTGCGCACAGCCGAGGATGTAGCAAAACAGCTGGCCCAAACTGTATGCCGGCTGGTGGACGCCAACCAGGACAGCAACACCCGCTACTTTCATTCCGTGGTGGATGCGGCCCTTGCCTATATCCGGGAAGCCTATCTGGATAACATCACTCTGGGCGATGTGGCTGGCCATGTCCATGTCAACACCAGCTATCTCAGCAGAATCATCAAAAAGGTTACAGGCAAGAATTTTGTGGATATCCTGCTTCAGGCACGCATTGCAAAAGCACGGGAGCTGTTGCAGGACAACAGCCTGAAAGTGTATGAGGTGGCCGAGGGTGTGGGCATTCCCGAAACCAAGTATTTTTCCAGCGTGTTTAAAAAGGAAACCGGCCTTACGCCTACCGAATACCGCAACAGCCTGAGCTTAGAAAGCCCGGTCGGATATTTGAAGTCTGTAAAGCAGGAGGAAACGTCATGAAAAAAATCGACATTCACATGCATTGTTTTCGAACCCGCCCCCTTTCCCCTCACACCGGTGAAAGCACCTACTTCATGACGCCGGAAGAAGTACTGGCCAAATGGGATGCCTACGGCATTGAGAGGGGCATTCTGCTGCCTGTGGTAAGCCCCGAGTACATGGGGCCCACTCAAACCAACGCTGAGGTGTTGGCCCTTGTGCAGGAATACCCGGAGCGCTTTTTCTGGTTTTGCAACATAGACCCCCGGGCCTGGGGAAACACCTCCGGCAGCGATTTTGGTTTCCTGCTGCGCACCTGTAAAGAGCGGGGGGCTTTGGGGCTGGGGGAAATTACAGCCAATCTGGCTTTTGATGATCCTCTGGTGAAAAACCTGTTTTCCCACTGTGAGCAGAACGGCATGCCGGTCTTGTTCCACATTGCACCCCGGCAGGGGGGCTGTTATGGCCTTGTGGACGACGTGGGGTTGCCCGGTCTGGAAAAGGCGCTGCGGGCCTTCCCAAGCCTTATATTCATCGCCCACTCACAACCCTTTTGGGCTGAGATCGCTCAGGGAGTCACTCCCCAAAACCGAAACCAATACCCCAAAGGCCCGGTAAAGCCCGGCCGGGTAGTGGAGCTGATGCGCCGCTACAACAACCTCTGCGCCGACCTTTCCGCCAACAGCGGCTTCAACGCCCTCAAACGGGATGAGGAATTTGCCCTGACTTTTTTGGAGGAATTTGCCGACCGCCTCTTCTTTGCCACCGACCTGTGCGCCCGGGAGGAGGACATTGGCCTTTCCTTCTGGCTGGATGCTATGCACGAAAAGGGCCGACTGAAAAGCGATACCTACCTAAAAATCTGCCGGGAGAACGCTGAAAAGATATTGTTTCAAAAATAGTGCAGCACCCTTTTATTTTGCCCGAAAAAGCCAGAGTGGATCGGCTTGGAAGCATTGCGCAACCTTTCAAGCCGATCCATCTTTTTTATACCATGCCCATTGCCTTCTGCACGGCGGATAAAAATAACTGCGGCTCCGGGATTCCTCCCGGAATCTCAAAGGTTTCCGCCCTCTCACCGAACTTCGCTGTAGCTTCCCAGAAAGACAAACATCTGCTGTTCCCGGGTGGAGCAATCCCCCAGCAGGTGTATGACATCCTCCGACCAGACAGAGGCTTCCAGATCAAAGTAAAACAGGAACTCAAAGTCTCGCCCCGGAATGGGGCGGCTTTCTAACTTGGTCAGATTCAGCCCCAAGGTAGAAAACTTGGTGATCATCTGGTAGAGAGCACCGGGAGTGTGCTCTACCGAAAGCATCAGGCTGATTCGGTCGGCACCGGGGTAGATGGTCAAATCCTTGGCGATGCAGATAAAGCGGGTGTAGTTGTTCTCGCTGTTCTGAATCCGGTGGGACAACACCTGCAAACCGTAGAGCTCGGCGCAGTTGCGAGAGGACAGAGCAGCGATGTCCCGGCGGTCCGATTCGGCCACCAGCTTGGCGGCCACGGCAGTGTTTTCGCAGGGGATGATTTTGATGTGGGGATGCTGGTTTAAAAAATCACGGCATTGGCCCAACGCCTGCTCGTGAGAGTAGATTTCCCGGATGTCCGAAAACTGCACCCCCGGCTTTGTCAGAAGATTGTGGTCGATGTGGAGCCGGATGCTGCGCACAATATGGAACTGATAGCGGTGCATCAGATCGTACACCCGGTTTACCGAGCCGTTGGAGCTGTTTTCGATAGGCAGGATGCCAAAGTCGCAGCGCCCCTGCTCCACCGCCTGAAAGACTCCTTCAAACTCCGGGAAGTAGGTGATATCCGGCATGGGGAAAAGCTTGTCGCAGGCGATTTGGGAGTAGGCTCCCTCCACCCCCTGACAGGCCACGGTGCCCCGGCGGGGAAACGGCCGGTTTTCGGCGGCAGCTTGCCGGATTTTTTGGGAAAGCTGGCTCTCGTTGTGATAAAAGCTTCTCTGATAGGCTTTGCTCAAATCCAGCAGGACCCCGTAGAGCATCCGGGCGTACAGATCCAGCTCCTCCCCCGCCTGCCTGCCCACCCGGGCCAGAATCTCCCGCTCCCGGGCCCGGTCCAGAATCATCTTCCCCTGGCCTTTTTTATGCTCTGCCACCTGAGCGCAAAGCTCCATCCGCCGACAGAACAGATCGGTAAGCTGAGTGTCCACCCGATCAATTTCCATGCGCAGATCTTGTGGTTCCATAGAATCTTCCCCTTTCTGGTGATACACACCTTGCGCCGTTTTATTTCCTCCGGCGGCATATTCAGAGCCGTCACCATTGCATGTTTTGATTGCCAGATTGCCGCAATTAAAAGAGTCCCGCGGCGTTTGCCACGGGACTCCACATGCAGCGGTTGCATTGCGAACGGAGCATCAATCCCTGTCGGCCAAACGCAAATAAGCCTTACCCTTTCCAAAGCCGGTAAAGCTAAAAAAGAAAAAGTAGCCGACCAAAGTAACAGCGTGTATCATCACGGTACCTCTAAATCTGCCCCGTGTAAACTGAGCCTGAGATTGTGTCACATTGTAGCATAATCCCCCCGCGGTGTAAAGAGGTTTTTGAAATGATTGGAATCTTATCCCAACTTTTGGTCAAAGAGCTGCCCCCTCAAGATGAAGACAGCCCTTGGTTTGGTGCTATTCGGTGCGGATAGCCTCCAAGGCACTGACCTTGACGGCCCGGTGAGCGGGGTATACTCCCGAGACAATCCCCACCAGTGTGGCAAACACCAGTCCTGTGACTGCCAGCCACGGGGGAATGATGCTCATCTTGGTGACAAAGGCCTCCGTCATTCCCCGGCCACCACTTTCCTGCACAGTGCTGCCGATGAGATTGAGGATATAGGAGCCGATGTAGGAGATGCCGTCCCCCAACACCCCTCCCATAAAGCCGATGAGGCCTGCCTCAATGAGGAAGATGGCCCGGATTTGAGCCAGCTCGCAACCCAGCACCTTCATGATGCCGATCTCCCGGGTGCGCTCGATGACGGCGGTATACATGGTGTTCATGATGGAAACCGCCGAGGCAATCATCACAACGCCGCCGATAAAGCCAAGAATCATCTGGGTTTGGCGGGAGCTTTCCTGCATGCTCTGGCGCTCCTGCTCCATGGAGTAGGTATTGACAAAGCCCAAATCATGGATGGCCTGCTCCACTGCCGCCACGTGGTCCATGGTAAAGCACTTCACCTTGACGTTTTCGTAGCCTTTGGCCGCATCTTTTTCTTTTTTGATATTGTTGGCTTTTTCGTATTCCTGTTGGATGCGCTTCATGTCCTCAATGTCCATGACAGCACCGTAGACCGTCTCGTAACCCCGGCGGTAATCCCCCTTGAAGATGCCCACCACTTCCAGATCGTAGGTGAGCGGCTTGGCGGTGTCCCGCATGGGGTCCAGCTGATAGGTCAGCTCGGTTTCCAGCGGGTTGAAGAATGGGTCGGGCAGCTCGCCCCCTTCCTCCACCGACCAATAGTCTACCATATTGTTGGGCCAACGCTTTTTGGTATCCTCAAAATCGTAGGCGGTGCGGTCTCCAAACATCACCCGCAGCTTTTTGCTCCCCCCATCGTTGGAGGTGAGCATTCTGCCCTCGGCGGCGGTATAGCCCAGCTTGGAAAGAGCGTCGGCGCTCATGCCGGTCACATTCCACGCATACCACTGATAGCGGTTTTTCCGTCCGGCAAAAATAAAGGTGCTGCTCTGAATCTGCATCTGCATAATGGGAGTCGCCACCTCCACCCCCGGAATCATCCGAATGGCATCGATGGCCGCATCGTCCAGAGGGGTTTCGGTGTTGCCGTAGTTGTTCACCTCAATCAGGGTCAGGTCTCCCCACTGTTCCAGCATCTTTTGGTTGTTCTCGCTGATGGCGATACCCAGTGAGATGGGAAGCACAATAAAGCAGGTTCCCACCACCACCCCGATGACCGTAAGGATGGTGCGCAGCTTGCGTCGGGCCAGATTGCGCAGACAGGTTCCCAGCAGGTCAGAAATCTTCATCCATTTCCTCTCTTCCCTTGGCCATGACACGCTTGGCAAGATACAGGGCGATCGGCACGGCAATGGCCAGTCCCCCTGCTGCAAACAACAGATATTTCCACCATGGAGTGGAAGGCTCTTCCGGCTCCATCATTCCCGGGTCAATCATGCCGGGATCGGTGGGATCGGGGTACCACGGCTCCTCCACAAAGGCGGTGAAGCTGATGGGAACCTCTTTGTCCTCGCCATTTTCGTCCTCGTACCGGACAATGATGTTGCCCTCATAATCCCCGGGCATTTCGGGCATCAGGGTGAAGTCCAGAGTGCCGTTGGCTCCCGCTTCCAGATTGCCGAAGTGCTCGGTCTGGCCCTGATTTCCCTCGCTGTCCAGCAGGTAACCGGTGACGTTATAGGTGGGAGATTTGCCCCGGTTGACAAAGGAGACAGTGACGTAGCCCTCCTCCCCCACCTGCATCCACTCGGAAAAGTCGGTAATGGGGTCTACGGTAAAGCGGTCGATCTGGGTGATAGGGATATAAATGGTGGTGCTGGTGGTGCCGGATTCCCGCTTTTTATCCACCAGATACTCGTATTTAAAATCCACGCTGATGGCCTGACTGCCCACGGTGGCAGATGCCTTGACCAAAATATCTACATTTTGCGAGAGGGCTCCCCCCGCCGGCAGGGAGTTGTAGTAGTAGGTATTGGTGGCGGAGGCAATGGACAAAAAGCTCTGCTGCTGCTCGGTAGAAACCGGGTTGACCACCATCATAATGTTTTCCAGCGCCAGATCGCTGCTGGTGTTGGCAAAGTTGAGGGAAAGGGTAAAGGTGTTGCCCGCCTCGATCTGCTCCGCCCCCAGATCGTACTGGTTGATGATGATATAAGGGGTGGGCGGTGCGGTCTCACTTTCGGTGCCGTCCCCGTCGGACTCAACGGAATAGAGCCGGGCCGACCCGGTCCCTGACACGTTCTCGCCGTAGACCAGATATTGCACCCGAAAATCCAGCTTGGCAAAATTGGCGGTGGCGCCTGCGTATTTCAGGTTGTCAAAGGAGACCCGAAACCGCGGAGGGTCCCCGTCGGAGGAGGCGGTTCGCTTGAGGGTTCCCCGGTTGGTGCCTTGGGGAATAAAATCCCCCGCATCGGTAATGTACGCAAAAAGGGTGTCGTCGCTGAATTCATCCTCGTGCTCCGCCCGGAATCCCCGGTCGGTGTAGACAATGTCCAGGGTAAAGGGGGCGGTGTCCTTGGTCACCTCCCGGATGATGGCGCCGTTTTTGTCCCGGGCAAACACGCTCTCGATGACAATGTCGGAGGTAAAGGTTTCATCGCCGTCATCACTGTCGGTGGAACCGCCGCCACCTCCAGAGGAACCTCTAAAGGCATCCTCAGGAATTTCCGGGTTAATACTAAACTCATAATTAGTTATGCTACCAATAGTAATCGCAGTATTATCAGTTGTTACACCCTCCAGTAAAAGCCGTTTAGCCCTTTGATATTTTACATGCTTTAAGGAAACTAGCATATATGCAGATGTGCCATCCATAGAATCCACGGTAATTGATAAGCTCGTGCTTCCACTAAAGCTATTCACCGCACGGAAACTACTCCCGAGCATTTTATTAATGAGCGTAGTATCGCTGGTTGTAAAGGATTTTCCTATATCGCCTGTTCCTGATGTGTTATCAAAGGGCGAATTCACATGAGTATAACTTATTTCTACATCAACAATTTTACCATCTTTAAGATTGGATACAGAATCTCCGTTTGTATATTTCATACTGTCTATGGCTGCATTAGTGGGCTGGTATGCCGCCGCACTGGCTATGATGCTGAACAACTGCATACAAACTCCGCCGATCATCAGCACGGCCAGCAGCCCTGCCATCACTCTTGCTATCATCTTTCGGTTTTTCATTGCCCGCTCCTTTGCTCCCGCGTGTTTTCGGGGCTGTATTCCTCATGTTCCGGCGCCGCTTGCTGCTGTTCGGGGGAAGGCGGTGCGGCCTCGGTTTCCCCTTGCGGCTCCGGCAGTCTCACGGGGTCGGTTTCCCGCTCCAGCATGGCCTGCTCGTCCTCGGGGCGGTCGGCCAAAGACTTATTAAGCCTGTCTTCAATGAGCACCCCGTCCCGTATAGTGACAATCCGGTCGGCGTACTCGGCAATTTCCCGGTCGTGGGTGACAATCACAAGGGTCTGATTGTTTTCCCGGCTCATGCGCACCATCATGCGCATCACCTCAATGGTGGTGCGGGTGTCCAGATTGCCGGTAGGCTCATCGGCAAAAATAATCCGGGGCAT
>CALCSA010000485.1 GCA_937894185.1 uncultured Clostridia bacterium
CCGAATCACCCGCTCCATCCGACTAAAGCCGATGCGGAACTGGTTTTGCAGCAGCTCGCCCACCGAGCGAATCCGGCGGTTGCCCAGATGGTCGATATCGTCAATGTGGCCGATTCCCTTGCTCAGACCCATCAGGTAGTTGATGGAAGCAAAGATATCGTCCTTGATGATGTGCTTGGGGATGAGGTCATCCTGACGCTCCCGAATCTGCTGGCGAATTTCTTCCTCATCCTGAGCGGATTCCAGAATCTCCCGAAGTACCACAAAGCGCACCTTTTCGTTGATGCCCAACTCGGTGCAGTCAAAATCCACATAGTCCTGAATGTCCACCATGCCGTTGGAAATGACCTTGACCTCGATTTCCCCTACCTGCAGGAATACGTTGTCCACTCCGGCCCGCTCGATGGCTTCGGCCTGTGGCCTTGTCAGTGCCTGTCCGGCATCAGCCATCAGCTCTCCGGTCATGGGAGCGATGACGGGCCGTGCCAAGACATGACCAACAAGCCGGTCGGCCATGGCCAGCTTTTTGTTATACTTATAGCGACCTACCCGGCTCAGGTCATATCGCCGGGGATCGAAAAACAGGTTGTTGATGTGAGTTTGAGCACTATCTACTGTAGGGGGCTCGCCGGGGCGCAGCTTGCGGTAAACTTCCAGCAGGCCCTCTTCGGTGTTGCGGGTGGCGTCTTTTTCCAGAGTTGCTTTAAGGAGAATGTCTTCGCCGAAGAACTCCTCGATCATTTCATTGCTGGAAAGTCCAAGGGCCCGAATAAGGGTGGTGGCGGGCAGCTTGCGGTTTTTATCGATGCGGACATAGACGATGTCGTTGGAATCGGTTTCATATTCCAGCCAAGCACCCCGGTTGGGGATAATGGTGGAGGAATACAGCTCTTTACCGGCTTTGTCCCGGGAAAGAGCGTAGTACACACCGGGAGAGCGAACCAGCTGGGAAACAATGACCCGCTCGGCTCCGTTGATAATGAAGGTTCCGCTATCGGTCATCAGCGGAAAATCGCCCATAAAAATGTCCTGTTCTTTTACTTCTCCGGTCTCTTTATTATAAAGGCTGGCTCTTACCCGCAGGGGTGCTGCGTAAGTGGTGTCCCGCTCCTTGCACTCTTCGATGGAATATTTGGGCTCTTTCTCCATACGATAATCGATGAAATCCAAAACCAGATTGCCCTGGTAGTCCGAAATGGCCGAAATGTCCCGGAACACCTCCTTGAGCCCTTCCTCCAGAAACCAGCGGTAGGAATTCTTCTGCACTTCAATGAGGTTTGGCATATCCAGAACCTCGTTGATCTTTGCGAAGCTCATCCGGACATTGTTCCCCAGTTGCACCGGCTTTACTTTTACCATAGGCTTATCCTCTCCATTTCTGAATCTATGCGCAGCGAGATAATTGAGGCACTTACGGCGCGGTGTTTTGGCAGATATCCGCCCCGATTAGGTATCGCTTAACTGTTAAATCAAATACCGGCTGGCAAAAACCATCCTCTCCCAATTTGTGGGTTCCCATCAAAAATAGGGGTTGCATTCGATATAACCATATGCTATAATACTGAATTAGATGGAAAAATAGTCATTTTGATACAATATAATATTATATTATAATACTGCTCGGATGTCAATATCTTTTTTACTAGAGATATTGACTTTTTTTATTTATTGCACAAAAAAGCGGCCTTCCCTTTGTATATGCTGCTTTTTCTTTTGTTTGGCGCTTCATACCATCCCCATATTCTGTTGGGACATGGCGGATATTTTTCTTGGCAGGTGTTACAATACAGTGGTCGGGAGGCAAGAAACCTCTTGCATTTCAGCACGCACCTATTAGGATGCCCTTTTTCCCATCTCCTCAAACAGTATTTGTAAATTTTAGCAGCAGGGATGTTTCCGGCAATATGCGCGCCGAATTCGCTTTTTTATTTCCTTTTACCGCCACCAAACAAGAAAGGGGAAAATTCTGTCGCCAGTTAAGTTTTTCTTTAAAATAATACCATAGAATTTGGTAGAAAAGTTAAAAATTGTTACCAATAATCCCCCGGAGTTTTTCGATCTCTCCTATAAATGGTTAATTTTTGCTGACAATTTGAATCAAAACATTTTCCTTTGCAAGATTGGTCTACCTGCTGGGCACTATATGAGTGTTGCAGCCCCAAAGAGGATTCCCATCCGGTAGGGATAGCCGGTTTATCCTATAATTATGCGGAATTTTTTGGGTGGGCAGCGCAGACAACCGGGACTTGGCTGCGGTTTCAGGAGCCGCGCAACCCGGAATTCATGATGAATGGAGAACAGAATATGAATACCAGGAAAATGCTTGCGGTTTTGTTTACTCTTCTGCTGATTGTGGGCATGACAGCTTGCAACCGCAACCGCAACAACGAAGTCAGTCCGCTGCCCGGAGGCACTCCCGGTACTGCCGGCGCCGGAACCGAACTGAGCTCTCCCCCCTCTCGGGTCGACGGACTGGGAAGCTCCGAGGTAGAAGTGGACAACCGGTCCGGACGCCACGAGTTTTCCGACACCAACGTCAGCATTGATCTTAAGCTGGACCGCGAGGAGTACACCGTCAGCGACATGTTGGACCTGAATGTCACCATTAAAAACAACGCATCCACCCCTATTGTGTTTGTCGGCGGCTCCGGCTCCAACATTGTGCCTGACGGCCTGCAGGTCACTCTGGACGAGCTGACCCCCATGTATCGCCCGGTAGCGGCTACCATGGATATGCAGTATTCTAACCTTGCCCCCGGTGAAAGCGTCACTTTTAATCTTCCCTTCGCCCCTTATGTGGGAACCCGGCAGGATTTGCTGGGCCCCGGATTGGATCAGAACCTTGACTTTTTCCGCAGCAATGCTGATTATACCCCCGCCAAAGCCGGAAAGATCAACGGTACCCTGACCTTCACTTATCAGCTCATGACGACCGAGAGCATCGAAGGTCCTTACAACGATCTGATGGAAGGCGGAAACCCCCATGTCATCACCGGTGACTTCACCACTAATATTGTGGATGCCGTGGGCGCCGATGTTTCCGGTGCGGTAACCTCGAAATAAAGACACGCTCATTGCAAAAAAGTCGCCTTGGACCGGGCGACTTTTTTGCTTTTTATATACCTGCGCCAATTGCCTATCAGACGGGGCTTTCCTCCCGCTCGGGAAGGGAGGACGCCGTTTTCTTGCGTTTGGAAATCAGATGGCCCAAAGCGGAGAGCACAGGAGCCAGCAGGGAATAAAGAAACACCCGCAGTAGCTGATGCAGGGAAAGGGGCACTGTCAGGAACACCCGCTGCATCCAAGGGTGATAGACGGTGAGCAGCGTCATGCCAAGGGAGGTCAGCACCGCCAGAATCAGGGCGGGATTGCTGAGATACTTAACGCCAAAGATGCTCTTTTCTTCCGATTTGCACTCAAATACGTGGAAGAGCTGGGTAAAAATCAACGTGACCAACGCTCCGGTTCTGGCAAGGGCTACATCGCCGTATAGCCCCATGTAGCTGGTAAAGATGGCCAGCGTCGTCAATCCAATGATACAGCCCCGGAAGATAATGGTGGTGAGCAACCCGTTTGAAAAGACGCTCTCCCCTGCCGGACGGGGCTTTTGCCTCATAATTCCCTCCTCGGCGGGCTCCAGGCTCAGCGCCATGGCGGGCAGGCCGTCGGTGGCCAGATTGACCAGCAGTATCTGAATGGGAAGCAGCACCACCGGCAGACCCATCAGCATCCCTACAAACATGGTGATTACCTCTCCGATGTTGCAGGAGATCAGGTAGCGGATAAACTTGCGGATGTTGGCGTAGACTACCCGGCCTTCTTCAATGGCGGCCACCAAGGTGGCAAAGTTGTCGTCCAGTAGAATAATGGAGGCAGCCTGCTTGGTGACGTCGGTTCCGGAAATTCCCATGGAGACACCGATGTCCGCTTCTTTGACAGCAGGGGCATCGTTGACTCCATCTCCGGTCATGGCCACCACATCCCCCCGGCGCTTGAGGGCACGGACAATCTGCAGCTTGTGCCCGGGACTGACCCGGGCAAAGACGCTGATCCGGGGGCAGATCTCCTGAAAGGCCTCCTCGGGCATGGCGTCGATTTCCACCCCCGTCATCACCAGATCACCCTTCTTCATAATCCCCAGATCCTTGGCGATGGCGCAGGCGGTAGCTTTGTGGTCCCCGGTAATCATCACCGTGCGAATCTTGGCCGACTTGCAGAGGGAGACCGCCTCATAGGCTTCCTTGCGGGGAGGGTCCAGCATCCCGGCCAGCCCCACAAATACCATATCCTCCTCCGCCCGGGATTTGTTCCCCGTCTCCCTGTAGGCAAAGCCCAGCACCCGCAGCGCCTGTTCCCCCATGGATTTGGCGGCTTCTTCAATGACCCTGCGGTGGGTGGGAGTCAGGGGAAGGCTCCCGGCATCGGTCATGACGTATTTGCAGCGGTTAAGGAGCAGATCAAAGGCGCCCTTGGAAAAGCTGACTTCCCTTCCCCCCTGCTCCTGCAGCAGCACCGTCATCCGCTTGCGCTCGGAATCAAAGGGGATTTCGTCCAGCTTATGGTAGCGGCCCTGTCCCTGCCGCAGCCCCGCCTTGGCGGCCATTACCAGCAGAGCGGTTTCCGTCGGCTCCCCCGAAACCTCCCAGTGGCCGGAGACGTTGCCTCCCGTCCGGTCCCGGATGGAGTCAGCCTTTTGGGGCTCGTTAATCTGGGCGTTGCTGCACTCCACCGCAATAGAAAACAGCCGCGTCAGGGTGGGGGAAGCGCTGACATTGGCCTTCCTCCCCCCTGCCGAAAACTCTCCGGCCCGGGCATAGCCGTTGCCGGAAACCTCCAGCTGATAATCCATGGTAAAGATCTGTCGCACCGTCATTTTGTTTTCGGTCAGAGTTCCGGTTTTGTCGGTACAGATGACGTTGGCGCAGCCCATGGTCTCCACGGCGTGAAGCTTCCGCACCAGAGCGTGGCGCTTGAGAATCCGGTTGACGGCCAGAGCCAGAGCAATGGTGACAATGGCGGGCAAGCCCTCGGGAACGGCGGCCACCGCAAGGGAAATCCCCGTGAGCAGCATGTTGAACAGCTCTTCTCCCCGTAGGATGCCCGTTGCCGTCACCACGGCGCAGATGAGCAGGCAGCCCCCCGCTATGTACTTACCCAGCTGTTCCAGCCGCTTTTGCAGAGGCGTGGGTTCTTCTTCAATCTCGTGGAGCATCCCAGCGATCTTGCCCATCTCCGTTTGCATTCCGGTGGCGGTGGCCACGGCTTTTCCCCGTCCCTTGGTCACCACGGTGCCCATGTACACCTGATCCGCCCGGCCCGGCTCCCGCACCGGCGCATCCCCGGCGGCCCGGTGCTTCTCCACGGGAACGGACTCTCCGGTTAGCAGGCTCTCGTCGCACTGAAGGGAAGCCACCTCCACCAGACGGCCATCTGCCGGAACCTTATCCCCCGGCACCAGAACCATCAGGTCCCCCGGCACAATCTCGCTGGCGGCAATGGTAATCTGCCTGCCGTCCCGGATCACCCGGGCGGTGGGAGCCGCCATGTTTTTTAGAGCCTCTAAGGTTCTTTCGGTGCGGAACTCCTGAATAAAACCCAGAATGGCGTTGAGTAGCACAATGACAATGATGGCGATGGCCTCGGTAATTTCCCCCATGAGGACAGAAACCACCGTGGAGGCCAAAAGGATCATGATCATCAGATCCTTAAACTGCCCACCAAAAATTTTGATCATACTGATTTTTTTACCCGATTCCAGCCGGTTTTCGCCGTATTCGAACAACAGCTTTTCGGCCTGTTTCTGGGAAAGCCCTGACATTTGCTTTTCCGCGGACATATTCCCCCAACTCCTCTGCTCCGGTTGTTTTAGACAGGTGCTCTCCCTTCCCATCATCGGTTTGGAGAGTTGTCCATAATATATATACGTGCCTGTCCCACCGTTTATGCCTTCCGCAACCCGCCGTCTGCTCCGGGATTTTTATAGGGAATCCGGTAGCCTAAACTTTAAGTTTTTTCCTGACTGTTTTGTCAAAGGCGAATTTCATGCAGAAATTCCTCTGTTTTCTGCTACTATTACAGTAGAGTCTTTGTCCCATTGTTTTGGGGAACGGATTCTGGAAGGACACAGGAGGTTTTAAGATGACAGCCGAAAAATACGCCGATGCTCCCCCTTATCTGCGGGATTTTTTGTTTTATATGTTGACCATTCGAGGCCGCTCTCCCCGCACGGTGAACGCTTATTACATTGACCTGCGCACCTTTCTGCGCTTTTTAAAGTACCGCGACCAGCCTGCCCCTGCGGAAAAAGCGCTCACCATTGCCGATGTGGACATTGAGATTTTGCGAAAGGTAACCCTTTCCGATGTCTATGATTACCTCAACTACACCCTGACCCAGCGGGAAAACAGCGCCAAAACCCGGGCCCGCAAGGTGAGCAGCCTGCGCTCTTTTTTTAAGTACCTCACCGTCAAGGCCCATCTGCTGGAGGAAAACCCCGTCAAAAATCTGGAGCTGCCCACAGTGAAGAAAACGCTACCCAGTCATCTGACTCTGGAGGAGAGTTTGGAACTCCTCTCCAGCGTGAACTCCCGGTATGCCCGGCGGGATTACTGCATCCTCATCCTGCTGCTCAATTGCGGGATGCGGCTTTCCGAGCTTTGCGGCATCAACCTCTCGGACATTCGGGACAACAGCGTCCGACTTCTGGGCAAAGGCAACAAGGAGCGGGTGGTTTACCTCAACGATGCTTGCCTGTTCGCCTTGGAGCAGTATAAGCCGGAGCGGGCCGCCATGCCCCGGGCCGCCACGGAAAAGGCTCTCTTTCTCTCCTCCCGGGGGACCAGGCTGGGACCCCGCAGGGTGGAACAGATCGTCGCCGAATGCCTTAAGGCTGCGGGGTTGGATGACCGGGGCTATTCCCCCCACAAGCTGCGGCACACCGCCGCCACCCTGATGTATCAACACGGTCAGGTGGACATCCGGGTGCTTAAAGAGATTTTAGGCCACGCCAATCTGTCCACCACCGAGCTGTACACCCACGTTTCCAACGCCCAGATCGAACATGCCGCCTCCCAAAGTCCTCTGTCCAAAGTGAAGGTGCGCAAAACTCAACACACGTGAAGAACGCCTATCTGAATCGCAAAAACATCCCCCGCCGCAAACAAGTGGCGGGGGATGTTTTTGCATAATGGCAGTGCAGGCAATCAGGGCCACCCGGTAAAGGATGACCCTGAAGGTTTACAGGTTAGGCGGTGGGCAGTTTGCGGCCGCGGGTCACCCAAAGGGATGCCCCCAGCAAAGCCACGGCGCCAAGAAGCTGCAACGTGTCGGAGACTGCGCCGGTTTCAGGGGGAGGGATATAGCCTTCCACACTGGTAGTGGGTTCCGCGGGAGTTTGGGGAATCACCACCTTGTTGTCTATTCGCAGGGCGGGAGCGTTTTCAATGTCCGAGAGGCCGGCGCTTTCTCTGGGCAAAAGAACCGAGTAATCGTAATTGTTCTGCCGGGCCGTTCCATTGGCTGTAGGATCTTCCGCTGCCATCACAGCAATGTAAGTGGCCGAGCAAATCACTGTCAGAAGCAGAACCAGAACCAGAGTTTTTGCCATTGCTTTCATTTTGCTTCACCTTCCGTCTTGTTTTTGGAGCCCATTGCGGTTTGTTCTCTCCTACCCAAGCAGGAGGAAAAAGCTGCATGTTTTTTCTTTTATTGGCTCCATATTTAAAATTTCCCAATTTATCGTTTTTATGGCTGTTAAGATTTGGTATTTTTCTGCCTGCTTCTCTTTCTCTCGAATTTTGCATAACCGTGGGATTGCAACCTCATAATAAAGCAGGAGTGATAAAAATTCATGTGGAGGAATGAATATGAGTGTGGTGGTACTGCGCACGGTGGTGCTTTACATTGCAATCGTGCTGGCGCTGCGGATTATGGGAAAACGCCAGCTGGGAGAACTTCAGCCTGCCGAGTTGGTTGTTACCATCCTAGTTTCCAACATCGCCACCCTTTCGATTGAGGACACCAACATCCCCCTATTGGGCAGTATTCTGCCTATTTTTATGCTGGTGAGCTGCGAGGTTCTGGTATCCGTCATCATTTTAAAGAGCGGCTACGCCCGCAAGATGATCTCGGGAAACTCGCGGATTCTCATCCGGGATGGAGTACTGGATCAAGAGGAGATGCGCAATCTGCGCTGGTCCATTGATGATGTGACCGAGCAGCTGCGGATGAACAACATCTTTGATATCCGGGATGTAAGCTTTGCCATTGTGGAGACTTCGGGCTATTTAAGTGCCTATCCAAAGTTTTCGGCCCGGCCCGTCACTGCTCAGATGATGAACATCCCCCCCAATGGTGAGCCGGACGCTCCTCCCATGACCGTCATCAATGACGGGGTTTTGGACCGGGACGCTCTGACCTTTCTTAATTTAAGAGAGGAGTGGCTGTACAAGATTCTGGAAGAGGAAAAGGTAACGGTGCAGGATGTCTTTCTCATGACCTGCGACCGCCGGGCCCAGTACAGCATCGAGGTCAAAAGCAAAAGGAGGAGAAAGCAGTGAAGCGTTTTTACATCTGCCTTGCAGTGATTGCCGGGATTATTGGAGTCTGCATCTTTTCCATGCACCGGGTGTCGGAGATGAAGGACCGGGTGGATACCTACGCTCAGGCTGTTTTTACCGCCGTGGAGGAGGAGGACTACGAAAAGACTCTGGCCAGCGTCCGAGAGTTAACCACCTATTGGGAGGAGGAGCACAAGGTTCTGGTGCGGTACATTCGCCACGCCCAGGTAGACGACATTTCTAGGTCTATGTTTAAACTGGAGTCGCTGGCCCGCTATAAAGCCTATCATGATTTAACCGCCGAGCTAAGCTCCATTGTATGGCAGGCAAACCAGATTTGGGACTCGGAGCGGATCAACGTGGGAAACGTGATGTAGCCTGATTTTCAATTGCATTTTCCCGGTGGAAATGGTAGAGTAGAAAAAATAGAACCCCACCGAGGAATCGTTATGAAACAATATTTGCTTCCCCCTGTTTTGCTGCTGTTTTGCCTGCTGCTGATGGGGGCCGCCCCCATTTTCCCCACCGTTGATTTTTATGTCAACGATGCCGCCGGCATTATCATTGATCAGCATAAGGACACTATGATGAAGGCTTCTGCCGGGCTGGAGCAGCAAAGCGGAACACAGCTGGTGCTACTCACCCTCCCCTCCTTAGAGGAGCAGGGATACGATGACTTATCGGCCTTTGCCGGCGATGTTTTTACCTCTTGGGAAATTGGAGGCCGACAGGAAGAAAACGGCCTGCTGATTGTGGCGGTTAAATCCCCTGCCGCCTGCACCATCCGGGTGGGAAAAGCCTTTGCCGGAGAGATTACCCCTTCTCAAATTGAGGCAGTCACCCAAAACGTGGTGGCCACCATGCAAAAGGGCAACTCCACCAAGGCCCTGATGGATCTGTACTCCGCCCTTTCCCTGCGGGTTTACGAGATTCTGGAGCTGGAGCCTCCCGCTGCCGGAGCGGTCGAAGCGGCGGTAAGCCGCAGCCGTCTGCCCTATCTGCTGCTGGCGGGAGTGTTTGTGGTGGTGGCTCGCTCCTACCGGGTCAGCCGCAAATACCGCAATCGCTATAAGGGGTATTCTCCCACACGCAAGCAGTTTTCCCGCCTAAAGCGGGACGAGGACGCCATCCGTGCCGACAAAGTGCCGGAGCTCTATGACAGAATCGGCCGGGAAGCAACCGCCGATGCCTCATGGGAGCCGGATCAGGAACAGGAAGGAGCAGAACCGTGACGCCCAAAACCAGTATCCGGTACCTTAAAGGAGTGGGAGATAAGCGGGCGGGCCTTTATCACAAGCTGGGGGTCGATACCGTTGGCGACCTGTTGTTCCACTTCCCCCGCAGCTACATAGATTTGAGCACCCCCCACACCATTGGGGAAGCTCCCTTGCAGGAACCCTGCGCCATCAAGGCCCTGCTGACCCGCATCGGGCGGGAGCAGCGCATCCGGGGGGGGCTCTCTCTTTGGAAGCTGCGGGCGGAGGACGAAACCGGAACCCCTCTGGATATCACCCTGTTTAACGTCAAATACACCGTGGAGCAGCTGGTCCCCGATCGGCACTACATCTTCTACGGGCGGGTGACCGGCACCCTGTTAAAGCGGGAGATGAACGCCCCCGAAATCTATCCCACTGAAGGAATCCGCCCCATTCTGCCGGTTTACCCCCTCACCTCCGGGCTTTCCACCAAGATGCTCCGCAGCCATATGGCTCAGGCTTTGCGGGAACTGAAGTCCCTGCCTGACCCCCTGCCCGCCGATTTGCGCCAGCAGATGGAGCTTCCGGACATCCTCCACGCTATGAAGGAGATTCACTTTCCCCACGATCTGGCGCAGGCGACCAGGGCCCGCAGACGGTTTATTTTTCAGGAACTGCTGGTGCTCTGCTGTGCTTTGGGCAGCCTTCACAATCAGGAGGCTAAGGCGGTCATCCGCCCCATGGAGCCGGTGGATTTGCAGCCCTTTTATAACAGCCTGCCCTTTTCCCCCACCGGTGCTCAGCGTCGCTGCATTGAGGAATGCGCCGGCGATCTTACCCGGGATGTTTCCATGAACCGGTTGATTCAGGGGGATGTGGGGTCGGGCAAAACCCTGATTGCAGTGGCCTGCGCCTATATTCTGGCCAAAAACGGCAGGCAAACCGCCATGATGGCCCCCACCGAAATTCTGGCGGAACAGCATCTGGCCACTATGTCCCAGCTTTTGGGGCCTTTGGGGCTGCGGGTGGAGCTGCTCACCGGCTCTACCAAAGCGGCACAGCGGCGCAAGGTGCTGGATGCTCTGGCTCTGGGGCAGATCGATCTGCTGGTGGGAACCCACGCCCTTTTATCCGACGGAGTGGAGTTTTTTGATCTGGGGCTGGTGGTCACCGACGAACAGCATCGGTTTGGAGTCAAGCAGCGGACGGCTCTTACCCAAAAAGGAGAGGACTGCCACGTGCTGGTTATGTCGGCAACTCCCATCCCCCGCACCCTTTCCCTGATCATCTACGGGGATCTTTCCCTGTCTATTCTGGATGAGAAACCTCCCGGCCGCCGCCCGGTGGAGACTTTGCTCATCGATTCCGGCAAGCGTACCCGGGCGGTCGGCTTTATCCGCAAGCATCTGGATGAGGGCAAGCAGGCCTATATCGTCTGCCCTCTCATCGAGCAGGGGGAGATGAACACCGAGCTGCGCTCTGCCGTAGAATACGCCAAGGCCTTGGCAGAAGGCGACCTGAAGGGCTACCGGGTGGGGCTGCTTCATGGCAGAATGAAGCCCCGGGAAAAAGAAACGGTGATGCGCCGCTTTAAGAGCGGAGAACTGCAAGCGCTGGTTTCCACCACTGTGGTGGAGGTGGGGGTGGATGTGCCGGGCGCCACCATCATTATGATCGAAAACGCCGAGCGGTTCGGTCTTTCCCAGCTTCACCAGCTGCGGGGACGGGTGGGCCGGGCTCAGGAAAAAAGCTGGTGCATTCTGGTCAGCGACGTCAAATCCGGCAAAACCGCCCAGCGACTTCAGGTGATGAAGCAGGAGCACGATGGCTTTGAAATCGCCGAGCAGGACTTGGCACTGCGGGGCCCCGGGGACTTCTTCGGATACCGGCAGCACGGATTACCCACCTTGCGGGTGGCGGATTTGGCCGACGACATGGAAGTGATGGAGCAGGCCCGGCAGCATGCCCAGCGCCTGTTGGAGGAGGACCCTGCTTTGGAGCATCTGAAGCACGCACTGCTTCGGGCCGAGCGGGACGCCATGCTGGGTGCTGTAGGGGATCGCCCCAACTAGGAATCCGCCCCGTCCCCCTTCTGGAGGACGGGGATTTGTTTTTCTATCGTGCACAGTTGTATTCAATCTGTGCGGGCTCCGCAAACAATCTGGCAGATTTTGATTGACTTTTTACGTTGCCCTGCTATAATAACCATACGGCCTTACGGGAGACCAGGACTTTTCTTACCCAAAGGCCGGACTTATTTTTATAGAAGGAGGACGAGGCCATGCCGATCAAAATTCCCAACGATCTGCCGGCGAGCAAAATACTAAACCGGGAGAACATCTTTATCATGCAGCAGTCCAGAGCAGACACTCAGGACATTCGGCCCCTGAAGATCCTCATCCTCAACCTGATGCCCAAAAAGATGGAAACCGAAACTCAGCTTCTGCGCCTGTTGGGGAACACCCCTTTGCAGGTAGAGGTGGAGCTGCTGCAAACCGCCACCTATACCCCCAAGAACACCTCCCAGGAGCATCTGCTCAAATTTTATAAAACCTTTGACGAGGTAAAGGATCAGCGCTTTGACGGCATGATTATCACCGGAGCACCGGTGGAGAAGATGGCGTTTGAGGATGTGAGCTATTGGCCGGAGCTCTGCACCATTATGGAGTGGGCGCGGCACAATGTGTTTTCCACCTACTTTATTTGCTGGGGCGCGCAGGCCGCTCTCTACTACTACTATGGAATTCCCAAGTATCTGTTGCCCCAAAAGCTGTTCGGTGTCTTTAAGCACACTCTCGCCGACCCCAGCCACTATCTCTTCAACGGCTTCGACGATGTCTTTTACGCTCCCCACTCCCGCCACACCGAGGTGCGGGCGGAGGACATTGCCAAATGC
This sequence comes from uncultured Clostridia bacterium, assembly GCA_937894185.1. Classification (GTDB taxonomy): domain Bacteria; phylum Bacillota; class Clostridia; order Oscillospirales; family Ruminococcaceae; genus WRAV01. Next base: position 12,651 of record CALCSA010000485.1, read on the forward strand.
TCCGACCTGCAACTGCTGAGCACCTCCCGGGAAGCCGGAGTGTACATCGCGGCCAGCCGGGATTCCCGCCAGTTCTTTGTCACCGGCCACTCGGAATACGACCGGGATACTCTGGCCAATGAATATCACCGGGATATAAACGCAGGACAGCCCATCAGCACGCCCACCAACTACTTTCCCAAGGACGATGACCACAACCGCCCTCTCTTCCGCTGGAAAGCCCACGCCCATTTGCTTTATTCCAACTGGCTCAACTACTTTGTCTACCAGCAAACCCCCTACGACTTCGTGTAAACGTTCCAAGGGCGACAAGCTATGCTTTGTCGCCCTTGTTTTTGAGTCTGCGATAAGAATTCAACCCGCTGGATACATAATCCGGCCGGGATGTGAAAAGCTACCAACAGCAATGTTTTCGCAACTATTTGATCATGGAGGAATTACCATGAAGCGTATGTCGGTGATTTTGCTGGCCTGCCTGCTGCTCATGACGGCAACCGGCTGCAATCAGCAAAACAAGCAGACTGCTCCGCCTGTGCCTGCGCCACCGGAAATCTCCCCGACTCCCCTTCCCGCAACTCCGGAAAGCTTGCCGGAGCCGGAACCTTTGCCGCTTCAAAGCTCCCTGCCTGAAGATAACCGCTTGACGGTGATGGACGCTCCTTTCTACCGGGGAGTGGTTACCGCCATCTCCGAGGAAAAGGGCGTCTACGAGCTGCGTCTGGAGCAGGTAGAAGGCGCCGATTTCGGCTACCCTTCCTTTATGATGCACACCGGTGAAGGGACCCGTGCCGGTTTTTCCTTTGCCGAGCTGGTTCCCGGGGACTATTTGGAGGTTTACTATGGAGAGCGCAACGACGGCCTTCCCCCTGTCATCATCGCCGCCAACAAGCTCCCCCCCGCTGTGGACTGTGTCTTTAACGGCGAGCTAACCGCTCTGGAGCATCAGGGCAGTCAGGGCAGACTGGAGATGACCGCCCTTTCCAACGGGGAGGAGATTCACTTTAATTTTGATGATTCCACTCTGTTTTACGTGGATATGGAAAGCCTGAAATCCGGCGACAAGCTCAACATCTATCACAGGGGAACCCTCACCAGGAGCATCCCTCCCCAAGGCTTTGCGCTGGAGGTTCGGCCCTACATGGAACCTTAACCTTAGGGTCGCGCTGGCCTGCACAGCGGCCGCTACAACCGAATCGGCACCGGGCTGCCCAGTACCATGCTGTCCGGTGTTATTTTACTGCTCCAAGCCGATACCAAAACCCCAGCGTCCACGCTTTGGCGCAGCGCCTGGCCAAAGGCGGGGTGGGTTTCCTCGTTGGGGGAAAAGGATGTGGCCTCCTCCATCTGAACCAAAAACACCACCGCCGCGTGCAGCCCCGCTTTTTTAGCTTCGATAAGGTGGAGCAGGTGCTTCACCCCCCGCTGGGTGGGTGCATCGGGGAACAGCACCCGGCCCTCCTGCTCCAAGGTCACGCCTTTGACCTCCACAAACCCCTGCACCCCATCCAAGAGAAACCCAAAATCAAACCGGGAATTCCCCCAGGTCACCTCCCGGCGAAAGTGGGTAATATCACCTTCCAGCCCCGGAGGCATCCATCCTGCGGCAAAGGCTTCTTCCACCACCTTGTTGGGAGCCTGACTGTCCATATTGATCAGCAGCTCTCCTTTTTGAACCGCAATCAAAGAGTAGGCAGTCTTTCGCCCGGGATGAGGGTTGTGCTCCAGATAAACCGTTGCCCCGGGGATCAGAAGTTCCCGGCAGCGGCCTGTGTTTTTGACATGGGCCACCACCCTTTCCCCGCCCACCTGCACATAGGCAATAAACCGATTGGGCCGCTCCAAAAAGCTGCCCGATACCATCTTGCCGTAAACCATAGGGTTATCATCATCGCTTTCTTAATCTATGATCACCCCGCCGCTTTTGGGAAGAAGGCAGGGCCATAAGTCTCCTGCCGTATTATAAGGCGAAAAGCGCCCTTTGTCCAGACAGGCGGCTCCTTCCGGCAGGAAAGGATGTTTTCACATAATCAGCCTTGCGCCTCACATATACTGTGGTATGGGGTGAAAGGGGGGGCTTAGGTTGAAGCGCTGGATTGCCCTGCTGGCGGCTTTGCTGATCATTTTTTCCGGCTGCACCGGCCGAACTCCCGAAAAAACCACTGGAGAATTTTTAAGCTGCCTGATCAAGAGCGATGTTAAATCCGCCGGGAAGCTCACCCTTTCCGGCAAACTTACACTGGATACCGGCAGCAAAGCAGCAGCCGCTATCTATCAGCCGCTATTTTCTGCCATGCAGTATTCGGTGGGCGGCTCCCTTATTGATGGGGAAACCTCTACGGTAAACGTCACCCTTTTGGTGGTGGATTTGCAGGAGCTGATAAATCAGGTCTCTCTGGAAGTGATGCAGCAGATGATAGCCAGCGGCAACAAGGGCAGCGGCGATCTGTTCTATACCCTACTGCTGGAAAAGCTAGTGGCGGAGGATGTCCCCATGGTCAGCTACACCGTCACCGCCCAGCTGATCCGGGAGAAGGGACACTGGAAAATCGACATGGAAGGCTCCCCCGAGTTTGCCCAAGCCGTGGGCGGAGGGGTGCAAGGGCTGATTCTTGCCTCCTAGCTCTTTTCCGGGCAGAAGAATGCACACCGCCGGAATTTCTTTTCATAACAAGCCTTGTTTGCTGTAATGTTTAATAGCTTTACAGCTTTCTCGAGCCATAAAGAGAGGCAGAAGCCTTCCGGGGCTTCTTTTTTCCCTCGTTTTCTTGACAAAGCACCATCCCCTGTGGTAGCGTGATGCAAACAGGAGATGGAGGGCGTGCACTGTGCTGCTGATTAAAAATGGCCGGGTGTTGGATCCGGCTAGGGGAACGGATAAAGTGATGGATATTCTTCTGGAGGGGGGTACCATCCGGGAGATGGGCGAAAATCTTTCGGGGGATACGGTGCTGGATGCCACAGGACTTGTGGTGGCTCCCGGCCTCATCGACACCCACGTGCATTTTCGAGATCCCGGCTTTACTCACAAGGAGGACCTGCACACCGGAGCGTTGGCGGCAGCCCGTGGCGGCTATACCTCGGTGGTCTGCATGGCCAACACCAGCCCGGTGACCGACTCCCCCACCCGACTTGGGGATATTCTTCGCCGGGCCGCCAAGGAGGATATCCGAATTTATCAGGCAGCGGCAGTCACTTTGGGGCTGGAGGGCAAAATTTTCACCGATTTTGATGCCCTCAAGCAAGCAGGAGCCGCCTGCTTTACCGATGACGGCATTCCGCTGACCGACAGCGCTGTGGTTTACAAAGCCATGGCGCAGATCGCCGCTTTGGACAGCGTCCTCTGCCTTCACGAAGAGGACCCTGCCTTGGTGGGTTCCCCCGGCGTCAATGCCGGGGAGGTGGCGCAAACGCTGGGGCTGGAAGGCGCTTCTGCTGTTTCGGAGACCTCCCTCATTGCCCGGGACTGCATGCTGGCTCTGGCCACCGGCGCTAAAGTGGTCATTCAGCATATCAGCACCAAGGCGGGGGTGGAGATGGTTCGCTTTGTCCGCAGTTTGGGAGCCAAGGTGGAAGCAGAGGCAACTCCTCATCACTTTTCCCTCACCCAACAGGCGGTGACGGAACTGGGCACCCTTGCCAAGATGAACCCTCCCCTGCGCACCGAAGAAGATTGCCTTGCCATCATACAGGGCCTTGCCGATGGTACCGTCAATCTCATTGCCACCGACCATGCTCCACACACTCCAGAGGAGAAAGCAAAGCCGTTTTCTCAGGCTCCCAGCGGCATTCTGGGGCTGGAAACCGCTCTGGCTCTGGGCATTACCTATCTGGTGGAGCCGGGCCATCTATCCCTTGGAACCCTGTTGGAGAAGATGAGCACCCATCCGGCCAAAGTTTACGGGCTTCAGGGGGGCAGCCTGCACCCCGGTGCTCCCGCCGACTTGGTTCTATTCCACCCCAAGGAGCGCTGGACCGTGGAGGGCTTTGCCTCCAAATCCACCAATTCCCCCTTCCTCCACAAAACCCTCATCGGCAGAGTGCGGGCAACCATATGCCGGGGAAAGGTGATATTCCAGCTTTAAGGTTTCTTGATTCAAACTATAAAATCCACCCGCTGTTTTGCAGGTGGATTTTTATTGAGACTATAAGAAGGCCAAATTTTTGAAAAGATAATTCCAGGCATAAAATCATGGAGCCTCCCAGAAGGCAAAAGCATCCCTTCGAGAACAAGACATGCACGACAAGATAATTCATGATTGTCGGCATTAGCCCCAAAGCCCATGGGGACCCAATCCCCAGATACAACAAGCACATTGGCACCTACTCAGGTGCTTTTTCTCACCACGACGTGAGTATCCACCCAGCGGATACGGCTTTCCTGCTCTGGATTAGAAATTAACTGAAGCAACTCCTGTACAGCAGCCTCCCCCATAGCAAAGGGGTTGGCGTGAACGGTGGTAAGGGGTGGAGAAAAGGTGGCAGACATAGGCAAATCGTCAAAACCAGCTACCGCAATATCCTTGGGCACCTCCATTCCCGCTTCCCATATGGCTTCCATAGCACCCAGAGCAACACTGTCCGTTGCGGCTAATATCGCCGTGGGCAGGTCCCCGGTGGAAAGCATTTGACATACGGCATCACGAGCCTGTTGGGCACCGTTCCCTTTTATTAAAATAGGCGTACCCTCTATTTCCTGTACCCTCTGCCCCAACATAGCCAGCTTTTCCGCATCCGGCCGGGGAAAGTCTCCCCATAAGTTTCCTAGGGGAATTTTAGGATTGTTGTATACTGGTAGACCGTATTGCCGGTGGGCATCCAAATACGCCAGATACCGCAGGTGATAGCTCAAGTGACTAAGGCGGCCACTGATAAAAGCAATCTTGCGGTGGCCCCGCTCCAGAATCAAATGCCGCATCATTTCCATGGCTCCACCGTACTCGTCCTGCATGATAAAAGTATTGTTAGGCGACGGTATGGCGTCGTTGACCAATACCAGCGGAATCCGGCGCTTTCGGAATTCGTTGATGGGCTCCACCGGAGTAAAGGTAGCCAGAATTACACCATCAATGCTGTCCTGAATAAAATGCTCGTCAAAGGTGGTGTTTTTGGGGTCTGCCGGAGCCACCAGAATGTGATAATTGTGGCGGCGAGCTTCTTCAATCGCTCCATCCAGCATGGGTCCGAAAAAGGAATGCCCAAAATAGGGGCTTCCGGACTTGTGCATACAAAAGCCCAGAATACCTGAACGCTTGGTTGCTACCGCTTGGGCCAGAGCGTTAGGTTGATAGTTATGCTCTTTGGCAATTTGAAGAATACGCTGCTTGGTTTCTTCCCGGACGAGAGGAGAATCGGCCAGAGCCCGGGAAGCGGTAGCCTTGGATACACCGGCGATTCGTGCAATATCGCTTAAACGTGCTTTCATGTATATCCAACCTTTTTGTTGTTATTTTGTATATATTAACCATTGAAAAACTATATAATCTATGTATAATAAAAATATCAGGTATTGAAACCGGTTGTAATTAATGATATTGTAGTATGAAATAAGCAAAATGTCAATCAGCCAATTGTACCTATCTGTCCCAATTTTTTTATTATATAAAATACAACCGGTTTCAATAATATTAATGTCCGTAAAATTTGGAAGCGAAGGTAATCAGTATGAGATACCGGTCCAGCATTACTGCCCATTCCGGTTGTGAGGGAACCCTCAGAGACTCCAGAGAATCCCTGGAAATCGCTTTGCAACTAAAAGCTGATGCAGTAGAAGTTGATGTGCGCCAAGCTCCCGACGGCACTTTGGTCATTTCTCATGACAGGCAAAGCACTTACCACAATGTTTTAACTCTGGAGGAAGTCATCGCCCAGGTCGCAGCAAATGGCACTATTCTCCTCAACTGCGATCTGAAAGAGGCCCAAGCTGCTCAGGATGTATTACATATGGCAGGGCGTTTGGGTCTTTCAGCCGAAAAGCTGATTCTTTCCGGCAGCCTATCTCCTTCTGCGCTGCGGGCTGATCCTGTGATTTCCCGGCATTGCAGCATTTATCTCAACATTGAGGAACTGCTGGGTGAACTGGTCGGCGTTACACCCCAAGAAAACGGATTGTCCCTTTGGGTGCAGCTGCAGGATAAAATTCAGGATATTTCCTCTTACCTGCAACCTGTTTCCGGCATTTGCCGCGAGTTGAAGGTGGGGGCGCTCAATCTTCCCTATTTTGCTCTCACGGAACCTTGTTTCAAACTGGTAGACGAAATCCCCCTCTCTGTTTGGACTGTTAACGAAGAATCTATGATGCAACATATGTTCCGGCTAGGTGTGAAAAATCTTACCACTCTCAATGTAAGGCTGGCCATGAAGCAGCGGGAAAGCTTACGGGGGGAACCTGTAGTCCAATAACTGTCTAACCGCTTGCACCGGTGTTTTATGATCTCGAAAGGAAGGCGATGTCCATGAGTTACCTCAATCCCAAGCGCTGGCTGCATATGATGGGCCGTAAAAAATTTGGAGAATTTTTAATTTTAGCTGCATTTATGCTGTTTTTCTATGGACCGCTGCTTCACATGTTTATGCTGGCCTTTGCCAACAAGTACGAAATGCCCGGGGTGCTCCCTCAGGAATTCGGCTTTCAGTGGTGGAGATACGTACTGGCGCAGCCTACTCTGGTCAGCTCCATAGTCCTTTCCTTTACAATTGCCCTGATTACCACCGGGCTTTCCCTGCTAATCTGCATCCCGGCCGCCTACGTGCTGGCCCGGTATGAGTTCCCCGGACGAAAGCTGGTCATGTTTTCCTTCCTGTTGGGCAATGCGTTCCCAAAGATCGGCATCTATGCTTCCATGGGTATCATTTTTTACCGCATCGGCCTGATGGGCACCTTGCCCGGCGTGCTGATCGTCCATCTGCTGGGGGGCATGATGTTGATGATCTGGATGCCCACCAACGCCTTTAAAAACGTGCCCCGTCAGCAGGAGGAGGCAGCCCGGGACATAGGAGCCGGCCCGATCCGCACTTTTTTCTATGTAACACTGCCCATGGCCTGGCCCGGTATCGCAGTGGCCTCTATGTTTACCTTTATCGGCTCCTTGGGGGAAAATCAGGGTACCCTGTTGGTGGGACTTCCCAACTACCGCACTATGCCGGTAGAAATGTACGGTGTCATTCTGGATTATCCTGCTACCGCAGGTGCTGTATTTGCCCTGATTCTTCTGATTCCCAATATTCTTCTTCTATTTTTAATGCGCAAATACGTAGGCCCCGAAACTCTTTCTAAGGGATTTAAAATGGGCTGACAGATCAGACTCAACCACGAGCACGGATTACAAGAAGCGGGGGTACTAACATGAGCGGCAACGCAAAGCTGGAAATTCGGGATTTGACCATGCTCTACAAAACCGGTGATGGTGTGCGCAATATTAACCTAGCGGTGGAGCAAGGGGAACTGGTGACCCTTTTAGGTCCTTCGGGGTGTGGAAAAACCACCATTTTGCGCACAATCGGAGGCTTTCTTCACGCCGCGTCGGGACAAATTTTAATTAGCGGTAAAGATATTACCCACATGCTTCCGGAAAAGCGCCCCACCGCCATGGTATTTCAGAGCTACAACCTTTGGCCTCACATGACGGTTTATGAAAACATGGCTTTTGGGCTTAAACTGCGCAAAGTTTCCAAAAGTGAACAAAAGCGGCGGATTGCCGAAATGCTGGAAATGATCAAGATGTCCGGTTACGAAAAAAAATATCCCGGGCAGATGTCCGGTGGACAGCAGCAGCGCATCGCCATCGGGCGTTCTCTGCTCCTGCAACCCGATGTTCTGCTGCTGGATGAACCTTTTTCGGCGCTGGATGCCAAAATTCGCTCCCAAATGAGGGAAGAACTGCGCAAAATTCAGACCGACCTGAACATCACCGTGGTCTTTGTCACCCACGATCAGGAGGAAGCCATGGCTCTCTCCGACCGGATCGTGGTCATGAACAAGGGCTCCTTCGAACAAGTAGGGCCCCCACAAGAAATTTACAATCATCCTGCCAGCCGCTATGTGGCCGATTTTATCGGCGAAATGAACTTTATACCCATGCCGGACGGTTCCGCCAAAGCCGTCCGCCCCGAAAATGTCAGTGTTTCTCCCGGTACCGGCGGTAATCTGGATGGCTATGTCCGCACCATCATGATGCTGGGCCACTATATCGAAATGACGGTCGATACCGATTGCGGCATTGTCAAGCTGTTTGTTTCCGCTGAAGAAGCTGAGCGGTACAAGCGGGGGGACCCCGTAGCTCTCACCTTTGGGGAGTCCCATCGCTATAACGACGATCAGAGCGCGGCCGGATAACGACGGAATGCACTCTGCTTATATTGAAAAGGAGGATTACGATTCATGCAAAGGAAAAAAACCTTAGCGCTTTTACTGGTGATCTGCCTGTTTGCCATGATTTTCACTGCTTGTGGCGGCAGTAGCAGCCCCTCACCTGCTTCCAGCGCAGCATCTCCCGATCCAGCAGCCTCCCCTTCCCCGGCAGCGCCCTCCGCCCCTGCCGAAAAACCTACCGTAACTCTGTGGACCACCGGTTCCCAGAATCTGTCCGATCTGTTTACCAAGGCCATTGAAGAGTACAATTCGCTTCCCGACGCCAAGTGCAAAATGGAACTCCAGTTCCTGATGAGCGGCACCGGAGATACCGTTTTGTATGATCGCCTAGCCGCCGCCTTTAAAACCAACCAGACCAAAGATGGCTTTGACATCATTGCGGAAAACAGCACCTCCCTCTTCAACTACGAGGCGGTGGCTGGAAGTGATGAGCTCTTCCTCCCGGTGGATTTTTCCAAAATCCCCAACTTTGCCAACGTACAGGTAGAGACTGCCTTCCATAAGGAAAAGTCCGTTCCTTACCGCATTACCACCGTTGTCATGGCTTACGACGAAGAACGCCTGCCCAATCCTCCCAAAACCTGGGAAGAGTTGGCTCAGTGGGTCAAAGAAAACCCGGGACGTTTTGCCTATAATCCTCCTGCCAGTGGTGGAGCCGGCGGTGCTTTTGTAAAAACTGCCGTCTATCGCACCCTGCCCAAGGATGCCTGGACTTCCGACGATTCCAAGTGGGTGGAGCAGTGGGGTGCCGGTATGCAGTATCTCATCGATCTGCATCCTCACCTTTATTCCTCCGGTGGTTCCGTGGTATATCCTAACAAAAACCAAGGCCCCATCGATCTTTTGATCAACAAGGAAGTGGATATGATCCCCGCCTGGGCCGACCAAATCATGCAAAATATCAATCAGGGCACCTTGCCTGCCACCACCAAGATGACTAACTTTGATATTCCTTTGGCCGGCACCGATGTAGTCTTTACCTTCCCGTCTGTGGGCTCCCATCAGGAGGAAGCCTACGACTTCGTTAACTTCATGCTCGGTTCGCAGGGCCAAAAGCTCTGCCTGGAAACCATCTTCGCAGTTCCTGTGATCGATATTTCCGGTATCGACAGCCCCGCTAAGGCCGCTGTAGAGGACCTGGATATCAGCAATATGTCTATTATCGCTCTGGGTGATTTGGGTTCCGAGCTCAACGACAAATGGGACGCGGAAATCGCCACCCTGGGCTAATAAAACGATAGCATACCGTTTCCCTTGCAATGGAAAAACAGAGGTGGCTGCCTGTGCCGCCGCCTCTGTTTACATCAACCGGGCATGCAGCCGGAAGGAGTATTGGCAATGACCCAAAAAACGTGGAAGACCAATGTGTTTATCGCATGTATGCTGCTGCCGGCTCTTATTCTGGCACTAGGTATTATTCTGGTGCCTATGATCAATGTTTTCATCCAAAGCCTTCAGGATGGAAATGGAAATTTCTCATTGGAGCAGTATTATTTTCTGTTTACAGACAAATTGGCGCTTCAAAACCTATGGTACACCGTATGGATTACTGTGGTAACGGTAGCAGGTGCCATTACAATTTCTTACCTGCTGGCCCTATACCTGCGTTTTTCCGATTCTAAAATCAGTAAGGTGATTAGCACGGTCTATCTGCTGCCCCGCTTTGTTCCCCATCTGGTAGCTATCTACGCCATGATGACTGTGGTACGGGATTCCGGTTTTCTCAATCGCCTTTCCCAGTTGTTCGGCTACAATTTTAAACCGGGGCTACTCTACAACGCCAAGGGAATTATCATGATGAATCTGTGGTTTAACATCGCCTTTGCTACTATGATTATTGTGGCGGCCTTGGCAGGAATTCCAAACTCCATTATCGAAAGCTCCCGGGATGTAGGTGCCGGCAGAATTTACACTTTTTTTAAAATGGTATTACCCCTGTCCATCAAAGATGTTTTAGTCGCCATGACCTTTATCTTTATGAGCAACATTAGCTCCTTTACGACCCCTTATATTATCGGCCCTAACCACCCCAAAATGTTTGGAGTGTACCTGCGGGATCAGTTCTCCAAGATGCGGTACGAGCGGGCGGCAGCGGTATCGGTGCTTATCTTTGCCTTTTCCTCCATATCCGCCATTGTCTATCTATATACCAATCTAAAAGAAAAGGAATGGGAGAAAACCGGCTTATAGCACGTAAGACATTTGGACGATCGGCTGTTTCGGCAACCATACACGTACCATAATCTAAATTGGATCAAAAGCAGCCGGGGGACTCCATCTAATGGAGTCCCCCGGCATTCATAATGGCGATTCTGCTTGCTTTAGTGTTCATTTTCATTTGTCTAGCACAGGCCGGTTCCCGCCCGCAGCAGGTAGCTTTCGGTGGGATGTTCCACCCACTGGGTGACCTGCCTGCCGATTTCCATCACGGCATCCAGATCAATGCCGGTGGAAACCCCCATGCGATTCAGCAGGTAGACCACATCTTCGGTAGCGATGTTACCTGCGGCACCCGGTACAAAGGGGCAGCCTCCCAATCCGGCAAAGGAGGTGTCGAACCGGGTGACCCCGGCCTCCATAGCAGCCATCAGGTTGGCGATACCAAGGCCGCGAGTGTTGTGAAAGTGCATCCACCACGTCACCTGAGGGTAGCGCTGCTGCATCTGGGTACACATCCGGTATACCTGATTGGGAACCGCCATCCCCGAGGTATCGGAAAGGGAAATCTCCTCCACTCCAAGGGAAAGGTAGGTTTCCACAATGGCCACGACGTCCTCCAGGGGAATCTCCGCCTCCCAAGGGGAAGCAAAGGGCATGGAAATAGAGCCGGAAAGGGCAATTCCCGCCGCTTTGGCAGCCTGAGCGCAGGGGGCGAAGCCCTCCATGCTTTCCTGCGGGGTTTTGTTGAGGTTGGCAAGGTTGTGGGCACGGCTGGCGGAAACATTGAGCTTTACCTTCTTACACCCGCAGGCAGCAGCCCGCTCCACCCCTTTCAGGTTGGCGATCAGGGCCCGCAGCTCCGCCTTGCTCTCCCCCACTTGGCGGTAGAGCTCGTCGGTATCCGCCAGTTGGGGAACCGCCTTGGGGCTCATAAAGGAGCCCGGTTCGATGACGGTAAATCCCGCTTCCATCAGCCTTTGGGTCAGGAACAGCTTGCGCTGGGTGGGGAAAAGGGTCTGCTCATTTTGCAATCCATCCCGCAGCCCCACCTCACAAAGGGTTACCTGATTCGGCAAATTCATAAGAACCGCCTCCTATTTGTGGGAAGCGCCGTGAGCCGGCGTCACGTAGTTTCCATCCACTTTTTTGATCAGCTTGCCCTCCCGCACCAGCTCGCTGGGGCGGTAGATGTCGTTGATGTTCCAGCAGCCCGGAGTGGGCACTGGGATGTTTTCCATAGGCACATCAATGAGGCAGGGCTGGCCGCCGGCAATCGCCTCTCTCAGAGCGGGAGCGAAGTCGTCTGCCTTTTCCACCCGCACCGACTTCACGCCATAGCCCTTGGCAATGGCAGCCCAGTCGGGGTTATAGGACTTCCCATCGGGAGTGGTGAACAGGGTGCCGAACTGGGTGCCAAAGTTGGCTTTCTCCAGACCTGCGATGGTTCCAAAGGCGGAGTTGTTCATCACTACCCAGATGACGGGGATGTTCTGCTCCACAGCGGTGGCCAGTACCGAGGGATTGGTACCGAAGCCGCCGTCGCCGATCAGGGTGATCACCACTTGATCGGGGGCAGCCAGCTTGGCTCCCAGCACCGCCGCCGAGCCAAAGCCCATGGTGGCAAGGCCGGAAGGGTGATGGATGGTGCCGGGCACGGTGACGTCAAACTGCTGGGCCACACCGTTTTTGTTCCAGCCCACATCGGTGAAGATAAGAGCGTCCTCGGGCAGCTCCTGCTTTACATCCCGCAGAATGCGCTGGGGCGTCATGGGGAAGCGGCCGTCGTCACACACTGCCTGATTCTTCGCCTTAAAGTCGGCCTTGGCCTTGGCGATTTCTTCCCGCAGTCCGGGACGGCGGATGCCTTCCGGCCGGAGCTCCTTCACCGCATCCAGAATCTGAGTCAGCGCCAGCTTGAGGTCCGCTACCGCCCCAATGGCCACCGGATAGTTCCGGCCGATTTCGCCGGGGTCGATGTCAATTTGCAAGAAGCGGGTGGTGGGCATGTGGAAGGTGACACCGTCATACCAGCTGGAGCTGTCGGCTTCCGCCAAGCGAGTGCCCAGCGCCAGAATCACATCGGCTTCCAGTGTTTTTTGGTGGGTAAAATCAAAGCCCCAGAACCCGGTCTGCCCCAGTAGGAGAGGGTGCCGGTCGGAAACACAGCCCTGCCCCATCAAGGTGCGGGAAATGGGAATATCGCAAAATTCCGAAAGCTCCGCCAGCTCCCGGGAAGCATCTGCCAGCAGGATGCCGCCTCCTGCATGGAGCACGGGATGCTTAGCTTCCACCAGCTCCCGGGCCATCTCCTTGGCGATGGCGGGGTCCAGCGCAGGCTTGCCGGTAAAGGAGCTGTCCCGGTGGGTGCGCAGGAACAAGTCCTCCTCAATTTCCCGGGAGAACATATCCATAGGCACCGAAATCAGCACAGGGCCGGGGCGTCCGCTTTCCGCCAAACGAAAGGCTTTGTCCAGAATGGAGGGCATGGCCTCTGGGTCGTCGATCCGCCAGGCCCGTTTGACAAAGGGCTTGTAGATATCGTACTGGGAGCCGTCGCAGTGCATGTTAACTTCCTGATGGGGGTGACGGCCGTAGTAGTAGCTTGGCACATCCCCGGCGATCACTACCATGGGGATGGAATCAAAGGCGGCGTTGGCCACACCGGTGGTGGCGTTGGTCAGCCCCGGCCCCAGATGGCAGAGCACCACGCCGGCCTTCTTTTTGATGCGGGCGTAACCGTCGGCGGCGGTAGAGGCTACCTGCTCGTGGCGCACCGACACATACTTGATCTTCTCACTGCGGGACAGAGCATCCAGCATGCCGATGACGGTGTGCCCGCACAGGCCGAAGATATATTCCACACCCCGGCGCTCCAGGTAGTCCACCATCAAATCGGAAAGCAGCTTCTTCATCGGTTCTCCCCCTTACAGATCATGTTTTTGCAGATAATCTTTGGCGCTTGCAATGCAGCGGCGCACGTGCTCGGCGTAGCCGAATTCCGCAGCGTTGACCAGATGAGGCAGTTCGATGCTGCAGGTGGTGTTCTTGGGCATCCGGCTGATGTAGGCCGCCATGTCGATGGCGCCTTCTCCGCAGTAGCGCCTCGCATCCCGGCCGATGACAATCAGCTCCTCGCTGGTGTCGGGAATGGCGGCAGGGCCGTCGCACAGGTGGAAGAAGTTAAACCATTCCGGGGGACAGCTTTCCAGCTCCTCCGGTTTGACTCGGGAGCGGTGGGCGTGGAGGGTATCCACCATCAGGCCCATATTGCTTCTGTTTACCCCTTCCAGAACCTCTTTGGCCTGAGTCAGAGTGCTGACACTGGCTCAGGTGACAAATTCCAGCTGCACTCCCAGGCCGTATTTAGCGGCGAGATCGCAGAGCTCGCCAAACTTTTCGATATAGTAAGGTTTGTTGGAGGTCCAGATGCTGGAAAGCACAAACTTGGCTCCCAAAGACGCTCCTACTTCCATGGCCGGCTCGTAGCTGCGAAGATCCACCCCTTCCAGAATCCGCATCAACTCAATGTCGTGGATGCCGACGCCGGTGGCCTCCATTGCCCGTTTGGTCTGGGCCAGCAACTGAGGCTGGCTGGCCAGATCGTAATTCCCCTCCCCTGCAACTCCAAGGTTGACCAGACGGGGGCTGACATAGTCATAGCCGGCCATAGCGGCAATATAAATCAGTTCCGGTGTAGGACACCGCAGCGCGGTAAGGTGAGCCAGAGAAAATTTGCGCTCCATATCCTGTTCCTCCTTCGTGGTGGTGTATTATGCCTCAAGGGCGGGATCGTAAAAGCTTCCGAACAGCTCCTTGTTGGAGGGCATATCCATGGGAATGGGCCGGGAAACCCAGGTGGTGTTCATATAATGCTTGAGGCTGATGTTTTCCGAGACGATATTGCCGCCCCAAGTTCCGCAGGACATGGATGAGGTCATGGGCATGCCGTTGGTGGCGGAGCCTGCATTGGCTTTGGACTGGGGCTGCCGCACCATAATCCGGGAGACGGGAGCGGCCAGACCAAGGCGGTGAATGTGGTCGTCATTAAAGGAGTAGATGCCCACCGAGTGACCTTTTCCGCCAATATCGTAGATTTTCCGCATCATGTCCAGAGCGTTTTCAAATTCGCCCTCGTATTTATGTACCGCCAACAGGGTGGTGAGCTTCTCTTGGCAAAACTTTTTCTCGGGAGCAATGCCGTTCCCTTCCACAAAGATGAATTTGCGGTCCTCGGGAATGGTAAAGCCTGCGGCCTGCGCCAGCTTTTGGGGCGGAATGGCCACGGTATCGGACAGGCGGTGGCCCTCTTGATCCCACATCACTTTGCCCAGCATTTCCCGCTGGGTGGCGTCGGCAAAGTAGCCGCCTTCCGCCTCCAACTGCCGGAGCACCGCGTCGTAAATGCTGTCGTGAACCACAAGGTTTCCGTCGGCGGAGCACCCCGAGCCGTAGTCGGAGGTTTTAGAAAGCATGGTGTTGTGGCAAGCTTCCACCACATCGGCGGTCTCATCAAAGATCATGGTGGCGTTGCCAGCCCCCGAACCGTAGGCCGGGGTTCCGGAAGAGTAGGCCGCCTTGACCATAGGTCTGCCGCCGGTGGCAATGACCAAATCGCTGCATGCCATCAGAGCATGGGTCATGGGGATGGAGGGCTGGGTGATGCAAAGGAGAATATCCTCGGGGGCTCCCTCTTCTCGCAGGGCCTCCCGCATCATCTCCACACATTTGTAGGTGGTCTTTTTGGTGCGGGGATGGGGGCTGAAAATAATAGCGTTCCGCGCCTTGATAGAGTAGACCGCCTGTCCGCCGGGGGTCAGGTCGGGGTTGGTGGTGGGAACCAGAGAGCCGATGATTCCCACGGGCTTTGCGTATTTGACAATGCCCTTGGCCGGGTCCTCCTCGATAATGCCTACGCTTTTTTGGCGCAGGGCATCCCGCAGAATCCCCTTAATCTTGCCCCGCTTGTTAAGACGGGATACCGGGTCGCCCAGACCGCCTTCCGCGATGCCCATATCGGTGAGCATGGCCCAGGCCTTTTTATTGTAGACCGACCAGGCTACCTTTTGGCAAAGGCGATCAATCCGCTCCTGATCGTAGGTTTCCAAAATCTTTTGCGCTGCCCGTGCGCGTTCCAACAGCTCATCCAGTTCCCGGGCTTGTTCCGGGGTCATCTCTTTTGTTGCCATATCAAAAACCTCCCTACGATTGTGTTCTGCTCGTTCCTCTTTGTACATCGTGATATTTCTTTCATTGTAACTATACCCCATATCTTGAGATAAGAAAAATTGTTATTTCTTATTTAAAGCATAGTTAAATCTTATGTGTCACATCCGCAGACGCATTTCCGGACGGGTAGACTCCTGAAAACCCAGCTGATCGTATAAAGATTTGCCTGCCTGAGTGGCGGTCAGATCAATAGAATCCACCCCTAGTTTGCGGGCCTCCTCCACTATACGGCTCACCACCAAAGAGGCGTATCCTTTGCGCCTGTGCTGCGGATCAGTGATGACATTAAGGAGGGTACCGGTTTTGCCGGTGGGAAATACCACCGACGCCGGCTTGTTGCAGATTGCCAGATAGGCGGTGGAAACCACGTTTCCATCCACTTCCGCAAAGACCGCCAGAAAGCTTTTGTCCTCCAGCCCCTGCCAAAAGTAACCGGGAAGCTGGGCCAGAATCTTCTCGCGATCCGAGGGAGAAATCTCCCCGTAATCGGCGGCAATGTAGTCCATGCGCAGGCGAACCAGCAGTTCAATGTCTCCTTGATGGGCGGTGCGTATGGCAACCATGCCCTTCCTCCTTCTAGACAGGACTTCTCTGGCAAAGCCTTGAATCCTGTGGTATGATGGGGTAATATCACGGAAAAACATAGATTTGCTTCCGTTCTACTCCCATAGTTAATTCTTATGGTTCGGATAATAAGAAACAATTTGACTTATATCCATTCAGTGACTATGCTAAATTTACTATTTTTATGGATTGTGCATAAAATCAGTGATGTCTCCGCAAGCCCCATCATCTTGTTCTGCCAAGACCTGATCCCACGGAAATTCAGCTGAAACCAGAAAGGAATGATGCTCTGTGACAGCGTTGGATCTTGATCGAATTGCCGCCGCATTTGTGGAGTCTTCACCCCTCAACCGTGTTGCCGCCGACAAAGCTCTCCGCCCCGATCTTGTGGGAATGAAGATGCTGGAAGCCCCTATTTTTGGGTTTGCAGCAGCGGACGATGATTACATTCTCAGCCTGCAGGACAATCCCGGGGCCAACCTAAAGATGGACCCACCCACCTTTTGGCTGGAGGGCGCCAAGACCGTCATCTCCCTGTTCCTGCCCTTTCCCGATGAGGTAAAGCGCAGCAATCGGCTGGACCGCCAACTGCCCTCTCAGGAATACATGCACTCCCGGGTGGATGGGCAGACCTTCATTATCGCTTTGTGCCGCCACCTCAAAGAAGCGCTGGAGACCGAGGGTTATCAAGCCGTCATCCCCGCCGCCGATCCCCGTTTCTGGAGTAACGCCGCTATCGACAAACATGGCAATGGCATGTTGTTTACCAGCAACTGGTCGGAGCGTCACGCCGCTTATGGAGCAGGGCTGGGCACCTTTTCCCTCAACCGGGCCCTCATCACTCAAAAGGGGATGTCCGGGCGTTTGGGCAGTCTCATCACCAATTTAGAGCTCCCCTCCACTCCCCGGGCTTACACACAGCTGGAGGAGTACTGCATTCTTTGTGGCGCATGTATCGTCTCCTGTCCCGCCGAAGCCATTTCGTTGGACAAAGGGAAGCAGCATCCTCCCTGCAACACTTATCTGGGGGGGATTCTGGCGGCCAACCGCCCCTACTACGGCTGCGGAAAATGTCAGGTCTCGGTTCCCTGCGAACATAAAGCCCCTGGCATTCCCACGAGATAGCCCGGTTGTCATCTTCTTGCGATTCCATAGTATAAACCAATGGATTAGATAGCTACAAACAATTTGACTTATGTCTCCCATGATATTATACTTTTTGTGATAGATTTTATAAATTCTGCACAAAACGCAACATGGAGGAGGAACTGAACCATGATGGGAAATACCTTTGGCAAACTGTTTCGCATTACAACCTGCGGTGAATCCTATTCCGGATGTTTCCGCAAAAAACCAGGAATTCCCAAAGAGCTTTATGGCGGCCTGCTGGTGATTGTGGACGGCGTCCCTGCCGGAATCAAAATTACCGCCGAGATGGTACAGGCCGAACTGGACAAGCGTAAACCCGGCCAAACCCCCTTGGATTCCCCCCGTTTGGAAAAGGATATCTGCTACATCTTTTCCGGCGTGATGGAAAACGATCTGACCACCGGTGCGCCTGTAGGCATTGTCATCCCCAATAACGATATTGAGGACATCCACGTAGGCCAGTACCGGGATTACAAAGATTCCATCCGCCCCGGCCACGCCGAATACTGCTACTTTAAGAAATACGGCGAGTTTACCGACTGGGTGGGTGCGGGACGGGCTTCCGGCCGCGAGACTGCCAGCCGTGTTGCCGGCGGAGCCGTTGCCAAGCAGGTTCTGGATCAGATAGGGATCGACGTCATCGGATTTATCACCGAATCCCACGGCATCAAGGCAAAGCCTGTTACTTACGAAGAAGCCAAGAAGAACTACCGGGCCAACGAGCTGAACTGCCCTGATCTGGAAGCTGCCCCCAAGATGATCGAGGACATCCTTAAGGTGAAGGATTCCGGCGATACCTGTGGCGGTGTAGTGGAGCTGATCATCAAGGGTGTTCCTGCCGGGTTGGGCGAGCCTGTCTTTGACCGTCTGGACGCCACCCTTTCTCACGCTCTCATGTCTATCGGCGCCATCAAGGGCATCGAATTCGGCGCAGGCTTTGAGGTTGCCCGCATGGCAGGTTCCCAGTGCAACGATGAGTCTTATGTAGACCCCGAGACCGGACGGGTCGCTTTCTACACCAACAACGCCGGCGGTGTTCTGGGCGGCATCTCCAATGGAAGCGAAATCCGCATCCGTCTGGCGGTCAAACCCACCCCCACCGTTTCCGTTCCCCAGAAGGCTGTGGATGTGGAGAAGATGGAGGACGGGATTCTGGAGCCCATCACCCGCCGCGACGCCACCCTGCTTTCCCGCATTTATCCCGTGTGCGAGGCCATGGCCCGCGTCGCCATTCTGGATGCTCTCATGGCTGCCAACGCCTACCGCTCTGTGACCAATATCGATCCTAAATGGGATAAAATCTAAAGGTCATATTCTTCCCCCTGTGTCATATCGACATGGGGGGATTTTTTCCGCCTGGAAGCTTTTCCATGTATGGCATTCGCTTGACCGCCGTGGAGTTGCGCACAATCAGGTCGGTGCCAATCATCTTGTCCTCCACGTTGCGGCCCCGGAGCATAGCGATCACCATATTCACCGCCGCATAGCCGATGTCGTAGGGGAGCTGCCGCACCGAGGTAAGCATCGGCCGGGAAATCCGGGCCACTTCGGTGTTGTCGTACCCCACAATGGATACCTGACCCGGCACCGAGATGTTTTGTTCCTGCAAAGCCTGCAGCACCCCGGAAGCCACCCAATCGTTGGAGCAGATGACGGCGTCAAACTCGGTCATAGAGGTCAAAAAACGCTTCATGGAGCTGTATCCGCTGTCGTAATTATAGCTGGTCATGGTCACCAGATTGCGGTCAAAGGGTACCTGCGCTTCCTCCAAAGCCCGCTGATAACCTGCCAGACGATCCAGAGAGGAATACGCTCCCCGCTGATCGGAATCCATCAGCTTCATCAGTTCTTCCACATTGGTGGCGGGGTTTTCCCAGAAGCCGGCAAAAAAGGCAATGCGGCGGTGCCCCTGATGGAGAAGAAACTTAGTGACGGTATAGCCGCCTTCCACGTCATCGGTGTAGACGTGGGGGACGCCCGGGATGATACCACGGCGGGAAGCAATGACCACCGGCATTTTTTTGGAAAATACCACATTGAGATGATCCGAACTGGCCACCGAAATGGGGCAGTAAATCAGCCCGGCAGCGGCGGAAGATGCCACCGAGTATAGGCACTGAATGTCTTTTTCCGCGTTTCCGTCGCTGGAAAAGGCGGTGACGCGGTAGCCCTGCTCTAAAGCGCAATCCAAAGCCCCGTCTATGATTTTGCCAAAATACTGGTTGGAGGCCGTGGGGACAATCATCCCAAGGATACGGCTGTTTCCGGTGCGCACATATTGGGCGCTTGCGTTAGGAACATAGCCCAGCTTTTCGATGGTGCTCTGTACCCGGTCCCGAAGCTCAGGGGCAACGCTGGGATTGTTGTTGAGGATTCTGGATACCGTGGAAACAGAAACCCCTGCCTCTTTGGCAACATCGGATATGGTGACTTGCTTCATCCTGCTAATATCCAACCCACTCCTTTTCGCTGCGCGGCGCAGAAAAGCCGTTTCCTCTTTCCTGCGCCGGCATCTTCAAAAAGTATAATTTACTGCGTTTCAACATCGGCGCCCATATTTCCCATCACCTCAAAAAAGTTGGGGAAAGTCACGGCGACGCACTCGGCATCCTGCACCACCGTTTCGCCTTCTGCAAAGAAGCCGGCGATGGTCATGGCCATGGCGATCCGGTGGTCGTGATAGCTTTCTACTTTTGCGCCGGTAAGGGGCTTGCCTCCGTGAACCACCATGTAGTCGTCCCCTACATCAATGGAGGCTCCCATCTTACCCAGCTCACTCTGCATCACAGCCACCCGGTCGGTCTCCTTCAGGCGGACGGCATCCAGTCCGATAAAGGTGGTGTCCCCTTGAGCATAGGCCGCCGCCACCGACAGGGCGGGGAGAGAATCGGGAATGTTCTGCAGGTCCAGAGTAAAGCCGGATTTAAGGGGCTTTCCGCCTTTGATCAGCAGGCGGCCGCCCTCCACATCCTTTTGGATATCGGCTCCCATGGAGATGAGGTGATCCACCACCGCCTTGTCCCCCTGACTGTCGTGGAAATCCACGCCATCAATGATGACATCGGACTGGGTGACAACCGCTGCCACCAAGGGGAAGGCCACACCGGACCAGTCGCTGGCGATGACGGTATCCTGAGCCTGATAGCTCTTGCCGCCCTGAATCTTAAAGTACTTAAACTCCTGGGGATTCTCGATTTCCACGCCATGACGCTTGATCCAGTCCAGAGTCATCTGCAGGTAGGGGGTTTCCAGAGGATTATCCACTACGATTTCAGTTTCTCCCGGCAGCAAAGGCGCAATCATCAGGGTGGCGGAAATCATCTGGGAAAGCAGCCCGGTAAAGTGGACCTTTCCCCCGGTCAGGCCGCCTTTTACCACAATGGGGCAGGAATTGGAACCGGGCTTTGTAAAGACTGCCTTGCCGCCCAAAGCATTGATGGCCTCCACAGAAGGATAGATGGGCCTGCGGCGAATCTGCTCATCCCCGGTGATGAAGGTGTAGCCGTCCACCAGACCTGCCATCATGGAACCAAAGGCCGACACCGTTCCGGAGTTGCCGCACTCCAGATAGTTATCCGGGACCTGCAGGTGTTTGCCCCGGCCCTCCACCGTCCACACGCCGTCTGCTATGGTCACCTTGGCGCCAAAGGCTTTAGCGGCTTCCAGTGAGCTTTTGGCATCCTGACTGGTCAGAGGATTGCGGATATAGGATGTGCCATCCGACATGGTGGCCATCAGTACGGCACGAATGGTATGGCTTTTGGATCCGGGCGCTTGGGCATGTCCGGCAAGGGTGCTT
>CALCSA010000486.1 GCA_937894185.1 uncultured Clostridia bacterium
AGGAAAGTGAAAACTATAAAGAATACTACAGTAGGGAGGTGATATTGATGGTAATGATTCGAGCTCCGCCATAAAAGACTATAAACAATTAAAAAAATCGCCGATCCAAATCGGCGATTTTTTTAATTGGAGCGGGTGATGGGAATCGAACCCACGTAACCAGCTTGGAAGGCTGGAATTCTACCATTGAACTACACCCGCAAAGCAACGTTACTTATTATATCGGATTGTGGCGCCGCTGTCAATACTGAAAAGGGAAAATCTACATTGAAACTGGTGGGATATGGATCAAAAAGTATTACGGCGAGATGTCACCGACGGTAAAATGCGGACCCCGGCATATCTGCCAAAGTCCGCCGCAATCTGTTGGTGAATGCTATCCTTTTGGTTGGGCTGCCGCCTCCCCTATTCCTCAAAGCGGTTGAAGCGGTCCAGAACATCCCGGGAGGGAGAATACATCATAATCTGGCCGTTGACAAAGGCTCCCCGCTTAATTTCCAGCTCGTCGGTGGAGATGTTCCCCAAAACAGAGGAGGAAGAGCCGATGGAAACCATATGGCGGATTTCGATATTGCCTTTGATTTTACCGTCAATTTCCGCCTGCTGTGCCTGAAGATTGCCCAGCACCCAAGCATCGTTGGAGATGGTGATGGCATCGTCGCAACGGACATCCCCGTCCACTTGAGCATCAAATATGTAGGCGTTGGCGGCGGAGGTGTTGCCTCTTACTTTTCCGGCCACCACAATGTTGGACTTACAGTCGATGTCCCCCAGCACCTGCCCCAGCAAACGGACCGAATCATCGGTTTCCACACTGCCGCGAATAACGGTGTTTTTGGAGATCACCGTTTTTTCATCATCGTACAGGCCGCCGCCAAAGTCCACGTAAGGACGGTCGGTATCCTGATTATCGTACATATTCTCATCCTCCAGATCGGAAATTACGGAGGCGTAATCCTTTTCATAATGGCGGTATGGCGCTGCATCCCGCTCTCTGGCGGCCTCGTCGTCAACGTCGTCATTATCGTCAAATGCGCTGGCCTGACGAAACGCTTCCATCACGTCCTCGTCATGCTCAGGGGTCTGGTTGGCGGAAGCAATCTCCTGATCCTCCATATCCAACCGATTGCCGGACTGAGATACAGTTGGCGGCGTTTCCTTGGAAGCTTCTGAAGGCCCGGCAACCTGTTGCCCGGCCTGCTCCTCCTGTTCATGGAAAAAATCCCGCTTGACACTGCGCAATGCTTCAACAAAATCCTCTTTGAAACTCACTGCACACACCCTCTCCTCATCTATGCTTTTACCTGGGCAGTCCCGTGTTGGGTGACTGAATATCCCCGTAGGGAGGCGATTGGGTCACCACTTGTTCCGGCAGCGGCTCTGTGGGCTGACCTTGAGGAGCCGATGAATCCGTGGAATGAGATTGTCCCCGGGATATATCTTCCCTGTCGGACGCGGAATTTTCCGGCTGCGAAGGTACCGAAACGGGTGCATTTTCCACCCGGCTTGTCCCCTGAGGAACGGTCAGCGCTGCTGCTTCCGCAGGCTGCGGGTCCGGCACCGGCTCACCGGAAGCTCCGGGGGGCGAAGATTGCCCCTGTACCTGAACATACACCGCCTGATGTTCCGCAACGATGCGATTCAATTCCGGCATCATACGCAACATCTTGATACTCAGCGCGAGAACCAAAATAGTAGGTACCAAAATCAGCAACAAAAGGAAAATATAAATAGCATTTTTAATGCGTTTTACCCGCTTATAATTAATCATATATACCATACGCCCTTAGCCGTTATACACCTATCCATTAGTTTACGTGATTCTATAGTTATTGTCAAGCAATATTGACAAATTCCCCCGGCAATCCACCATGTCCCGGCAGCACAATTCTCCTTGTCAAAGCTACTCTTTCCAGAGCTGTATCACCTTGGAGTGGTGAAGCCCCGCCAGAATCTGTACCAGGATGGGAAAAACGATCATCCCCACCACACCCATCAGCTTAAAGCCCGCGTAAATGGCGCAAAGGGTCGCCAGAGGATGCAGTCCCAGCTGGTTGCCCACAATGCGGGGTTCGATGATATTGCGGATGACGGTGATGATGGCATAGAGGATGGCAAGCCCCGCCGCCAGAGGAATTTGTCCATTCAGCAGCGAGATAGCAATCCATGGCACCATGACGCCGCCGGTTCCCAGCACCGGCAAGGCGTCAAAGACCGCAATCCCCATAGCGATGAGGATAGAGTTTTCAACCCGCAGCACCGTCAGACCGATGGAAAGCTCCACAAAAGTGACGCTCATCAGCTTAAGATAGGCGACGATGTAGTTCCCCACGGTTTTTAGGGTATCGTTTTTAATGAGGAAGATCAGCTGGCGGTGCTGAGCCGGAATCTGCCGGGCGATAAAGCCTGTGACCTGAGCATAGTTCATGCTGATGATCAGGGAGGACATAATGGTAAAGAAGAAGGCCAACATAAAGGCGGGAATCTTGGTGGTAAGGGTTCCCAGTCTGGAAATGGCGGAGGTGGAAAAGGAAAGAAGGGTGTTCTGTGCATTTTGCAGGGTAATATCCAGCAGTTCACCGGAATTGTCCACTGCACCGGGAAGAACAGCTCCCAACGTCTG
>CALCSA010000487.1 GCA_937894185.1 uncultured Clostridia bacterium
AACCCCGGCGTCTGCCCCCGGATGGCTCAGGCGGCGGGGGCAGGCCCGGAAGTGGGAGCGCTGGAAATCGGCCCCGGCATCGGTGTGTTGACCACGCAGTTGGCGGAGCGCTGCCAAAAGGTGGTGGCGGTGGAGCTGGATCAAAACCTTGCCCCCGCTCTGGCGGAAACCCTTCAGGATTTTTCCAACGTGGAAATCGTGTGGGGAGACTTCCTCAAGCTGGATCTGGAGGCTCTCCTCGCAAAGTTTGGGGACCTGCCGGTCATTGTCTGCGCCAACCTTCCTTACTATATCACCACCCCCATCCTGATGCGGCTGCTGGAATCCCGCCTGCCTTTGCAGTCCATCACCGTCCTGCTGCAAAAAGAGACAGCCCAGCGCATCTGCGCCCCGTTGCCCTCCCGCCAGGCGGGAGCCATCACCGCCGCCATTGCATGGTACACCCGGCCGGAGCTGCTGTTCACCGTATCCAAAGGCTCTTTTTTGCCCGCCCCCAAGGTGGACTCCGCCGTGGTGCGTCTGACTCTGCGCCGGGAACCCCCGGTACCGGTGGAGGATGAAGCCATGCTGTTCCGGGTGATCCGGGGGGCCTTTGCCCAGCGGCGCAAAACTTTGCTCAACGGGCTTTCGGCGGCGCTGGGGCGTTCCAAGGAGGAGCTGACCTCTCTGCTGGCACAGGCGGAAGTGGACCCGGGGGCCCGGGCGGAGCAGTTGGATTTAGCCGCCTTTGCTCGAATTGCCAACGAGGTGACCCGGTCGGGCAGCCCCTTATAATTTGTAAGATCGCTTTATTTAGATAGGTGTCTCGTGGCCGGCGCGGCAAAAAGCCCCGGCCTGTGTAGACCGGGGCGTTCCGCAAAGGTTGGAACACAGCAGAGGACTTTGTGGAGAGACGGCGCAAAAGGGTTACCCTATATGCAGGGGTTTTTGGCCAGAGCCAGCGCCAGCTCCGGCAGATCGCCGGGGGAACAAATCTCCACACCGGTCACTCCGGCAAGGAGGCGGCGGCAAATGTTCCGGCCCTCCTCATCCAAGCCGGTGTCCAGCAGGATGAGGTGCGCAGGCCGGGGGTTGGTGCTCCACCGCAGCAAAAAAAGCTCGTAGCGCAGCTGGGCTTCCAGCTCCTCCGGGTCGCTGCGCAGGGGAACCACCTGCATGACGCCCCCCCATTCGGGATAGCGGCCCAGTCCCATAATCAGCCAGCCCAGCGCCTGCACAATTCCCACCGAGGCCAGCAGGCAAATGCTAACGATTACAATAGCGTTCATCCTCAATCGCTCCCTTTCCATACACCGCCGGGGAATTTGATGGTTTGATGGAAAACCACCCCTTTTGGGGTAACAGTTCTCTACTATCATATGAAAAGAAAGAAAAAGTGTGAATTCGCAAATCGAAAAAGTGGAATTCTAATGGAGAGAGCATTTTTTTAAAAAAATATCTAAAAAATACCCTGAATTCTGCAAAAATTGTGTGCGTATACGGTTTTTTCCGATTCTATTTACTTTCCGCTGATTCCGTGCTACTATTTATTAGGTATGAATGTAAAAGATCTATGTTGCTCAAGGAACTTTAAGTTGGGAGGATACACAAGAATGGCAAGACAAATGAAAACAATGGATGGCAACACAGCTGCTGCCCACGTTTCGTATGCATTTACGGACGTGGCGGCCATCTATCCCATCACTCCCTCCTCGGTTATGGCCGAAGAGGTTGACAAGTGGTCGGCAGGTGGCCTGAAAAACGTCTTTGGACAGCAGGTACACGTTGTGGAAATGCAGAGCGAGGCGGGCGCTGCCGGCACCGTGCACGGATCTTTGGCGGCCGGTGCATTGACCACAACCTTTACGGCTTCTCAGGGACTTCTGTTGATGATCCCCAATATGTACAAAATGGCCGGTGAAAACCTGCCTGCAGTGATTCACGTATCGGCTCGTGCCGTTGCGTCTCACGCCCTTTCTATCTTTGGCGACCATTCCGACGTTTACGCCTGCCGTCAGACTGGCTTTGCCATGCTGGCGTCTTCCAGCGTGCAGGAGGTTATGGATCTTTCTGCGGTGGCACATCTTGCCGCTATTAAGGGCCGCATCCCCTTCCTTCACTTCTTCGATGGCTTCCGCACCTCCCACGAGGTGGACAAGATTGCCGCTTGGGATTACGAGGATCTGGCCGACATGCTGGACTGGGATGCTGTTCAGAAGTTCCGGGATAACGCCCTGAACCCCAATCGTCCCGTACAGCGGGGCACCGCTCAGAACCCCGACATCTTCTTCCAGGCCAGAGAGGCCTCCAACGTCTTCTACGATGCTCTGCCCGAAATCGTGGAGGAGTATATGGGTAAGGTAAACCAGAAGATTGGTTCCGACTACCAGCTCTTCAACTACTACGGCGCTCCCGACGCAGAGCACGTGATCATTGCCATGGGCAGCGTCTGCGAAACCATTGAGGAGACCATTGACTACCTCAACGCCAAGGGCGGCAAGTACGGACTGGTTAAGATTCGTCTCTATCGTC
>CALCSA010000488.1 GCA_937894185.1 uncultured Clostridia bacterium
AGCAATTTTCATCTCGTCGTTGATGTCGCTGGCCCGCACGTCAAAGGTTCCCCTGAAAATGCCGGGGAAGGCCAGCACGTTGTTGATCTGATTGGGGAAGTCGCTGCGGCCGGTGGCAATGACGGCGGCGCCCCCCGCCTTGGCCTCGTCGGGGAAGATTTCGGGAGTGGGGTTGGCGCAGGCCATGATGATGGCGTTCTTGGCCATGGCCTTTACCATTTCGGTGGTGACGGTTCCGGCGGCGGACACTCCGATAAAGACATCGGCTCCCACCAAAGCGTCGGCCAAAGAGCCCTGTTTCTTGTCCCGGTTGGTCAGCTTTGCCATTTCCTCCTTGGCGGCGTTCATGCCTTCGGCGCGGCCCTCGTAGAGAATGCCCTTGCGGTCGCACATAACGATGTTGGTAAAGCCGTCGGAAAGCAGCAGCTTGGTGATGGAGACGGAAGCCGCCCCTGCGCCGTTAAAGACGACCTTGACGTCCTCCTTCTGTTTGCCCACCACCCGCAGAGCGTTGACCAGCCCCGCCAGAGTTACCACGGCGGTTCCGTGCTGATCGTCGTGGAAGATGGGAATATCGCACTTTTCCTTGAGCTTGCGCTCGATTTCAAAGCAGCGGGGAGCGGCGATGTCCTCCAGATTGACGCCGCCAAAGCTGCCGGAAATCAGGTAGACGGTGTTGACAATTTCGTCCACATCCTGGGATTTGATGCAAAGAGGAAAGGCGTCCACGTTGCCAAAGGCCTTGAACAGAACGCACTTGCCTTCCATCACCGGCATGGCGGCCTCGGGCCCGATATCCCCCAGTCCCAGAACCGCCGAGCCGTCGGTCACCACCAGACACATGTTGTGGCGGCGGGTCAGCTCATAGCTTAAATCGGGGTTCTTTTCGATTTCCAGACAGGGCTGAGCAACACCGGGAGTATAGGCCAGAGAAAGATCGTGCTTGTTTTTGGTGGGCACCTTGGCAATCACCTCTATCTTGCCCTTCCACTCCCTGTGCGCCTGCAAAGACTGTGTTGCATAATCCATACACCATATCCTCCTTTATTTCTATGTCAATCGGTCTGTTTGTGCATAAAAAAAGTAACGCAGCTCAGACCAAGGTCCGCCCTGCATCACTCTCAATCTCAATACGCATATCGGCTATGGCATCATATTATCACATTCTGGCAAGGTTTGTCAACGACCGGGCTGAGATTTTATGGTTCTTTCATTTGCTGCAACAGTGCCATGGTTATCCTGATACCGGCACAGCAAAAAGGGGAATCAGATTACATGGGGGAGGATGCAGTCCCAATTCCATTAAAATATGGCACTGAAATGGAACGTTATTCATCGGGAGAAGCCGCCAGAAAAGCAAAACAGCATCAGGCGGAAAGGTAGCGTTACCTTCCCGCCTGATGCATCTATCTCTTTACGAATTTAACTGCTGGGTTACATTCAGCTTGCCCTGTTCCACTCCCACCACCAAGCGGGTGTGGGGCCGAACATGCTCGGCGATAAGCAACCGGGCGATGAGAGTTTCCACCTTGCCCTGCAAAAACCGCTTGAGGGGCCGTGCTCCGTAAACGGAATCGTAGCCGTGCTGGATGACATAATCCTTGGCCTCGTCGGTCAGCTCCAGAGTCAGCTGCTTGTCGGCCAGCCGCCCGCTCAAATCCTTCACCAGCAGGTCCAAAATGCTGCGGATGTCCTCCCGGGTAAGGGGCTTATAAAAGACGATCTCGTCCAGACGGTTGAGGAATTCCGGGCGGAAGGAGCGGCGCAGCACCTCCATCACCTGCTCCCGGGCGGAAGCGTCAATCTGGCCGTCGGGGCAGATGCCCTCCAGCAGAAGGGAACTGCCCAGATTGGAGGTGAGGATGATAATGGTGTTTTTAAAGTCTACCGTCCGGCCTTGAGAATCGGTAATCCGACCGTCGTCCAGCACCTGCAAAAGGATGTTGAAGATGTCGGGGTGGGCCTTTTCCACCTCGTCAAACAAGACGACGCTGTAGGGCCTGCGGCGCACCGCCTCGGTGAGCTGGCCCCCTTCCTCGTAGCCCACGTAGCCGGGAGGCGCCCCCACCAGACGGGAAACGGCGTGCTTTTCCATGTATTCGCTCATATCGATGCGGACCATGTTCTTCTCATCGTCAAAAAGGCTTTGAGCCAGCGCCTTGGCAAGCTCGGTCTTGCCCACGCCGGTAGGCCCCAGAAAGAGGAAGGAGCCGATGGGCCGGTTCTGGTCGGCAATGCCCGCCCGGCTGCGCAGAATGGCCTCGCTGACCTTTTCCACCGCCTCGTCCTGACCCACCACCCGCTGATGGAGAATCTCCTCCAGATGGAGCAGCTTTTCCCGGTCGCTTTCCACCAGCTTGGCAACGGGAATCCCCGTCCAGCGGCCGACAATCCGGGCGATTTCCTCCTCGGTCACCTTGTCCCGAAGCAGGGAGCTTTCGCTTTTGGCCTGTTCGGCCAGAGCTTCCTCCTCCTCCAGCTCCTTGCGCAGCTGGGGAAGCTTGCCGTACTTGAGCTCGGCGGCTTTGTTGAGGTCGTAGGTCCGCTCGGCCCGCTCAATTTCCGCCCCCACCTGCTCGATTTCCTCTCGCAGCCGCTGCACCTTGCCGATGGCCGTCTTCTCGTTTTCCCACCGAGCTTTCATGGAGCTAAACTGCTCCCGCAGGTCGGCCAGTTCCTTCTGCAAATCCGCCAGATGTTCCCGGCTGACCGGGTCGCTGTCCTTGCGCAGGGCGGCTTCTTCAATTTCCAGCTGCATAATCCGGCGGGAGATTTCATCCAGCTCGATGGGCATGGAATCGATTTCGGTGCGGATCATGGCGCAGGCTTCGTCCACCAGATCGATGGCCTTGTCGGGGAGGAACCGATCGGAGATATACCGGTGGCTGAGGGTGGCGGCGGCAATGAGGGCCTGATCCTGAATCTTCACCCCGTGGAACACCTCGTACCGCTCCTTGAGCCCCCGCAAAATGGAGATGGTGTCTTCCCCGGTGGGCTCCTCCACCAGCACCGGCTGAAACCTGCGCTCCAGAGCCGGGTCCTTTTCGATGTACTGGCGGTATTCGTCCAGTGTGGTGGCCCCAATGCAGTGGAGCTCGCCCCGGGCCAGCATGGGCTTTAAAAGGTTGCCGGCATCCATGGCGCCCTCGGTTTTACCGGCCCCCACAATGTTGTGGAGCTCGTCGATAAACATGAGGATGCGGCCCTCCGACTTCTTTACCTCGGCCAGCACCGCCTTGAGCCGTTCCTCAAACTCGCCCCGGTACTTGGCCCCGGCGATGAGGGAACCCATGTCCAAAGAGAAGATAGTCTTATCCCGGAGGGATTCGGGCACATCCCCCCGAACAATCCGCTGGGCAAGCCCTTCTGCAATGGCGGTTTTGCCCACCCCCGGCTCCCCGATGAGCACCGGGTTGTTTTTTGTTTTCCGGGAGAGGATGCGGATGACGTCCCGGATTTCGCTGTCCCGCCCGATAACCGGGTCCAGCTTGTTGTTCCGGGCCCGCTCCACCAGATCGTCCCCATATTTCTTCAGTGCATCATAGGTTTCCTCCGGCGCGTCACTGGTCACCCGGGTGTTGCCCCGCACGGTGGCAAGGGCGGAAAGGAAGCTGTCTCTGGAAATACCGTGGCGGCGCCAAAGCTCCCGCAAAGCCGTGTTGGGGTGCTCCAGCAGGGCCAGCATGATGTGCTCCACGCTGACATACTCGTCCTTCATCTTCTCCGCCAAAGTTTCGGCGTGGTTCAGGGTGCGGTCCACCTCTTGGGAAATGTAAATCTTGTCCGGCTCCCGCCCCGGCCCGGAAACCCCCGGCAGCTTGGCCACTTCCTGCTCCACATCTTGCAGAAAAGCCCCCCGGTCTGCCCCCATTTTGATGAGAAGCTGGCCGATCAGCCCTTCCTCCTGACGGGCCAGAGCGCAGAGCAAATGCTGTTGCTCGATCTGCATGCTTTGATTTTGAATGGCCAAACTCTGAGCGTTCTGGATGGCCTCCAAGGATTTTTGAGTGAATTTTTGCGGATTCATAACCGACTCCTCCTTCATCCTGTGACTTTTGGCTATATGATCATTTCGCAGGTTTCTATATAGTGTTTGTAAATCTTTGTGATTTTTTCATAAATGCTTCTCTGATCTCCCTCATCGGCAAAACTGACTTTGAGGGCCTTATCGAAAAGGCGGATGTAGCTGCCAATGGCTCGGCCCACCTGATGGGAATCGGGCAAGCCTTCCTCCTGCTCCACCATGAGGCGGCGGCTGAAGCTGCCCGGGCTGATCTGGCAGCTTAAATCGGCGTTGGCCCGGCCTTGGAGCATCTGCCCTTCCACCCGGCACCACAGCTGGTAAAACAGGGTGAGATGCTCCAGCAGCACATCGCTTTGGGTGCGGGTAACCGCCTTAAACCGGCAGAAGTATCCCCCGGCCTCGGTCCCAAACTCCACGCTGTAGCGGATGGTGGGATTGTAGCGGTAGTTGAGGGCGCTGCGGAGCATCAGCATGGAGCCCGACGTCTGCTGCACCTGCAACAGACCGCCCCCTTCCACCGTCTCGGAAAGATGCCGGAAGATGCTCTCGATTCTGCGCTGAGGCGTCAGGTAGGAAACATAGTCCGCCAGAATCTGGTTGACCATGGCGGAGCGGCTCAACCCTTGCCGATAAGCGGCCTGATCCACCTTTTGCACCACTTCATCCAGCAAAATAAGGCTGTACATGCTTTTATTCAACGGAACCTCTCCCTTCTCCGGCTATATTATTATATTCAAATTTATTAATTTGTCAACTATATTATATAATAATAACCACAAATTATTCTTTTAATTTTGCATAAATTAAAGAAAAGCCACCGCTCTCTCCTTGGGGAGAAGGCGGCGGCGCAGATAAGGCATTGTATGAAGCCACTAGGAAACCATGCTCAAAATGGCGTTGCGGGCAAAGCGGGCCTCCCCTTCGGTGTTATACCCGCCAAAGCTGAACCGGACGGTTCCTTTGGGATAAGTCCCCAGCATCCGGTGGGCATCGGGGGCGCAATGCAGGCCGCAGCTGGTCATAATCCCCCACTGGCTTTCCAGCCGCCGGGCGATCTCGGCGTTGTCCCGCCCGGGAAAGTTGATAGAGGTCACTCCGGTTTTGCACTGGGGGTCCCGGGGGCCCACCAGTTGCAGAGCCGGATGCTCCCACAGCCCTTCCTCCAAGATGGAAGTGAGGGCAACCTCGTGGCTGCGGATGGCTTTCGGCCCGGTGGTACTTAAAAAGTCCAAGGCAGCGTGAAGGCCGAAGATCCCCGGCAGGTTGGGGGTCCCAGCCTCAAAGCGGTCGGGCAGAGTGTCAGGCATGGTCCCCCGGTGAGAAGGACTCCCCGTTCCCCCTGCTATCAACGGCTGCATCTGAGCGGCAAGGTCATCGGTCACTAAAAAGCCGCCGATTCCCTGAGGCCCCAGCAGTCCCTTGTGGCCGGTAAAGGCAAGGCCGTCGATTCCCATCTCCTCCATATGGATGGGGACTATCCCAGCGGTCTGGGCAGCGTCCACCACCAAGAAGATTCCGTGCTCCCGGCAGAGGCGGCCCAAAGCCTGCAGCGGCAGAATCTGCCCGCTGACATTGGAGGCATGGGACAGGACCATCATGCGGGTGTTGGGGTGAATCATCCCCCCAGCGGCCTGAAGATCTGGCTCACCGGTAGGAAGAAGGGGCATCCGGTCAAAGGTAATGCCCTGCTCCTGCAACTGAACGAGAGGACGGATGACGGCATTGTGCTCCAGCGATCCGGTCAGCACGTGGTCCCCGGAGCGCAGGCAGCCTTTGAGCAGAACGTTGAGGGCGTAGGTGGCGTTGGCGGTAAAGATTACGTTGCGCGTCTTGGAAAATCCAAGCAGCCTGCAGAGTAGCTCCCGGGTCTCCAGCACGGTTTCGGCAGGGCTGCAAGCCCGGGCATACCTGCCCCGGTTGATGCTGCTGCCAATGTTGGTCATATAATGAGTCATGGCCTGCACCACCTGCGGCGGCTTGGGAAAGGACGTGGCGGCATTGTCCAGATACACAAGCCTCATCGCGACTCCTCTCCGGTTGATTGATTATCATCAGTATAGCATAGAATTTGGGTAATCTCTATGAAATTATTAACTACCCAATGTACAAAGTATCATTTCTTACAATTTTCCATTCGCCTTTTTCTATAACCGGTTGATTCTGGCCGGTCTTATCAGCGATGCCCCAAATTGTTAGCCTCTCCCACGGAGCCTGCGCCCACTTTGCATAAGATGGGGTAGTTCAAGTTGTTGCTTCAAGTAGAGGGGGACGCTGCAGATTATCCCTTTATCCCTCATTATCCATGGAATCCCCTTGCCGCCGGAGAAGAAAGACGATATAATAAAATGGTGTAATACACTGCCACCCAACGGGTCATGATAATCCTAAGGGCGGCAATACGCTTTTTGCAGTCAGGAGGTGATGGGAATGTACGAAAAGGGATTGCTGACCCGTTTTGTGTCGGGTGGTGGCTGAGCGGCCAAGCTGGGGCCGGGTGCCCTTTCCAACATTCTTGAAACTCTGCCCCGCAGAGAGGATTCTGCGCTGATGGTGGGGTTTGATACCTCGGACGATGCCTGCGTTTACCGCATTTCCGACGATTTGGCTCTGATTCAGACGGTGGACTTTTTCCCGCCTATGGTGGACGACCCCTATCTGTTTGGGCAGATTGCCGCCTGCAACGCTCTGTCCGACGTCTACGCCATGGGGGGAGATCCCAAGCTTGCCCTCAATCTGCTCTGTGTCAACTCCTGCCTTGGCACTGAGGTGGTGGGGGAAATTTTGCGGGGCGGTGCCGACAAAGCTCTGGAGGCCGGATGCACTATTTCCGGTGGTCACACTATCGAAGATCCAGTGCCAAAGTACGGGCTCAGCGTCACCGGTTTTGCCCACCCCAATGGGATTCTGCGCAACGACGGAGCCTGTCAGGGGGACGTGGTGGTGCTGACCAAGCCTTTGGGAACTGGAATTCTTCTCACCGCCCTCAAAGCTGATTTCATTGAGATGGTGCAGTGCGGGGAGATGTTTGCCTCCATGACTGCTCTCAACGCTGCCGCCGCACAAGCGGCTCGGGGGCTGACGGTTCATGCCTGCACCGACATCACCGGCTTTGGGCTGCTGGGCCATCTCTACGAGATGGCGGCAGGGGGCGGGGTGACCATCCGTATCCGGGCAAGCCGGCTTCCCCTGTTGCCTCATGCGCAGAAAATGGCTGCCGCGGGTATGGTTCCCG
The DNA here is from genome assembly GCA_937894185.1 of uncultured Clostridia bacterium. GTDB lineage: Bacteria > Bacillota > Clostridia > Oscillospirales > Ruminococcaceae > WRAV01. Next base: position 7,257 of record CALCSA010000488.1, read on the forward strand.
GCGGCGCTTACCGGAATCTGGAGTACGTCAAGCCTTATTTGGCGGTCTCTCCCCAGGTCAGTCAGGATCGGTTGAACATTGCCGGTGACCCTCAGACCTCCGGCGGACTCTGCTTTGCCCTGCCGGAAGAAGATGCCCGCCAGCTGACCCAGCGGTTGGGCCGGCACAATATCCCGGCTTGGGTCGTGGGGGATGTGACGGCGGCAAACTCCTCTATTCTGGAGCTGATGGCATAATAAAACAAACATCGTTACGTAAAAAAGGAGTCTGCCGATTTAGCCGTAGTCCCATAGGGACATATTTATAAACTACGGCTAAACGGTTCGGTACAGGGCAGACAATGAGTTTTCGCTGTCTGCCCTTTGCTGTTTCTAAGCGACCTCTTGTTGTTCTCTTGTGGCAGGTTGTTCGATGGCATCGTCAAGCAGTCCGATGTAGCGGTAGTGGATTTGAATTTCTTGCAGTGCTGTTCTTGAGTATTTTTCAGTGCGTTCACCCACAACAATCCTGTCAATGAACCTGTGAAGGATGGTTGCCGTTAGCTCATTGATTTCGGTAATCTCTTTAGCTTCTTCAATAAAGGCATTGACATTTGCAACCGAATCCTTAAGCTTTTCCAGTTTGCTTTCCTTTATGGGAATCGTAGACTGGATTTCTTTTTGCTCTTTTAGGTAGTCATCGCTTAATTTTCGGAACACCTCATTGGGAATTTTGTCGAGAACATTGTCCTCATACAGCCTTTTGAATAGCTTGGTCAGTTCATCGTCACGTCGTTTTAAAGTAGCAATTTCTTTGGTCAGCAAGGTAATTTCTTTCCCAGTTTCCTTGCTATTTTTCTTTGCCACAACTTCTGCAAACATTAATTCGTGCTGTCTTGCATAATGGGTTACTCGCCTTAAATCATCAAGCACAATTTTCGCAAGCTGATCCTCTTTTATAAAATGTGCGGTGCAGACCTCTTTGCCTTTTTTCTTGTAGGTTCGGCAGGCGAAATTGTAATCAGTTTTCTTCATTGTTGAGGCACGATGCAGTACCATTTTTGCTCCGCAGTCCTTACAGTAAACCATACCGGAGAACATATCCTGCTCGTCCATATTGGTTCGTCTGCGTTTATGCTGGCGAATATCTTGGACGATATCCCATACCTTTTGAGAGATAATAGCAGGGTGCGTATTCTCAAAACGAAGCTGTTCTTCCTTTGGCACTTGGATTGTTTTCTTATTCTTAAAGGATTTTGTGGTTGTTTTGAGATTTATGGTATGACCTAAATAGACTTCATTTTCAAGAATATGAGAAATTGTTTTTGAATCCCACCTATACGGATTAGTGAAATCTACCGTAGATGTATAAGGCATACCCTTTGTGTACCAATAATAGTTTGGCATAAAAATCTTTTCTTGTGCGAGCCTTTTTGCAATTTGACTGGGACCGTTACCCTCTACACATAGATTGAAGATGTACCTTACAATTTTCGCAGATTCGGGATCTGGAATGATTTTACGCTTTGGATCATCGGGGTCTTTCATATAACCATAGGGTGCCCTTGTGCCGACTCTTGCACCGGTTTCTGCTTTTGCTCTATTAGCTGCACGGATTTTACGGCTACAATCTTTTGCGTAAAGTTCGTTTATTATATTTTTGAACGGGGCGAAATCATCAACACCATAGCGACTATCAATGTTGTCACCGATTGCAATAAATCTCACATCATAGTTTGGAAATATAATTTCGGTGTATCTGCCCACCTCTAAATACTCTCTGCCAAATCGGCTCATATCCTTGACGATGATGGTTTCCACCTCATCATTTTTTACAAGCTCCATTAGTTCTTTAAAAGCTGGGCGATTAAAATTGGTTCCTGAGTATCCATCATCAAATAGAAATTTCAGATTTTCAAAGCCGTTGTCCTTAGCGTACTTTTCTAAAATTAACCTCTGATTG
>CALCSA010000489.1 GCA_937894185.1 uncultured Clostridia bacterium
GTGTAATGTGATAGCTCATATTTTATTTTGGTATTCCCTTATCCCGCATGGAATAAGGGTTTTTGCAGTTTCCTATTATAAACGTCCCCACCGGCCCTACCGGCCCTGGCCCTACCGGCCCCACCGGCCCTACCGGCCCTACCGGCCCCACCGGCCCCACCGGCCCTACCGGCCCAACCGGCCCCACTGGCCCTGCCGGAATGTCCGCTTGCCCATCATCCGGAGAGTTGGTCGTTAACGGCGGCATGGAGGAGTTTACAGGAACTGTGCCGACAGGGTGGACTTCCAGCACACCTACCTTGATATCACAGGCTACCGCTCAAGGAAGGGTGCACACTGGGCTTTCAGCCGTTAGCTTAGAAAACGGTGCTACCCTGACCCAAACCATTACTCCCATTAATCCAGAGTGCTTTTATGAGTTTTCTTTCTTTGCCAAAGGAGAGGGGTCGCAAGTAGGATTTGTTGCTACCGTTTACTTTTTGACTCCTGGCGGTGACGTTCTCGGCGCTATGATTACCGCAAGAGAACAAGATGTTCCGGATTCCAATAGAAACTTTTCTTATTATCGAGCATTAACTTCCGCCGCGCCAAATGATGCGACTGGAGTACGCATTGACTTTACCGTCACAGCGCAAGGAGGGCAATCTTTGGATCTTGACAATGTTTCTTTTGGTTCCCAATAACAAGTTTCCATTCTTTGAATTATAGAATCGGGTTTGCAAATGGCAAAACATTTTACCCTATCGCCGACTACCATTGAAAATATAAAACCTCCACAGTCCGGGAGCTGTTAGCAGCGGCAATCATGCTAAGACTGGTGGGAGTGTCGCGACCCGTGATTGCATCATGATTGTAGAAGAGCTTACAGGTGTTATCTCCTTGGCAAAGGCAGGTGGCATTTTGTAAGCTCTTGCTTTTTGTTTTAGTGCATTCCTTTTATTCAGCCAAATCTATGTGTGTGTGACCGGCAGGGTTTGCTACAGACGAAAAATCCTCCCTCTGGCGATGCAGCGGGAGGACGGAAGGAGTCTTAAAGTTGAAGGATTTTGGATGTATGGGATTAGGTACATTTGTCGCGCTATATTCCTTAAGGAAAGCGGTGATTTGGAGGAAAAACCCGAATAGTTAATTGTCTGGATTGATTTGCAAACCAAACCGAACCCTTAATTATGATATTACGTTTATGCACCAATCTTCGAAGAGTGGTTTGAAACGGTCGATATACAAACGGCTGCAGAATGGATGTAAATGCTGTCTATGTATTTTTACTCTATTTAAACTGTTGAGAAAACAGTTTCACAATACCTTGAGTCATCGTATCGGCCATCAGCAAGGCCTGCTGCTCGATCTCGTCAAAGATGCGAATACTGTCCTCATATTTTTGGCCCAGCATATGGACGGCTTCTTCTTTCGTCATGGCAAGATGATCGTACAGCAATTTTTGCCACTCCTGCACTGACCAATACGGATTAATACTGTTTAGAAAATTTGCAATTTGATTTGCATTTACATACCATCGCCTTTCGGCATCGGCAGCCGCAGAACTATTACCGGCTTTTCCCGCCTCAACGAGTTCGGCAGCAATTTTGAGATGGCTGGTGAATAGCTCTACAAATTTTGAAACAACATCTTCCCCATAGAATTCCCGCAGTACCATCGCAAAGTCTGTGGGATTACGCAAAAGGCGTTTTGCAACAAATTCTGTATCCGGCAATCCAAAAACGATGCTGAGGATAAGTTGTCTTGTCCAATAAACATGCTGCCCCCATAATAATCGAAAACGGTCGCTCAACAGCTGCTCCGCCTCGAGAATGCAATGAGAAAATGGCCTTGGGAGAGATCCTTGTCTCCGAGGGATGCAAATGACTTGCCCAATCCGCAGGTTGTTTTCGTTAAGCATAGGATTTTCCAGCATAATCGCCGGGACAGTCGTATGGAAGCTTTGCGCAATCAGCCATAGCGTATCTCCGGGTTGAATGGTATATAAAAAGCTTCCATTGGAACATGTATACATTGGTCTCCTTCCTTTCCATATAATACCTTGTTTTTTATTATATGGCTTTTTAAGGAAGATGTTCCTGTGATAGCAATGCCAAGATTTGGGGCTGGTTGACAAGCACAAAAGGGTGTAAAGCTGGAAATGCACCGAAAGCGCTGCGGATTGATGCTGCAATCCCCCATATAGAAGATGAAAAGCCCTCCGTTTAAACAGAATGCTTAAGCGGAGGGCTTTTATCAGCTTGGCTGTGCTAGAACTTGCGGTACATGTACACTACCGAAAGCACCAGCACGGGGGAGTCGTTTTCGTTGATGAGGGTGTGGGGCTTCCTGGAATCAAAATAAAAGCTGTCCCCTTCCGAAAAAAGGTACTCCACATCTTTATACCGCAGTTTAACCGGACCTTTAACCACAAAGTTAAACTCCTCGGCATCGTGTTCAAAGGTATAGGTTCGACCCGGGGGAATGTGCATCATAAAGGGAGAAATACACCGATTGGAGTAATTGTTGGTCAGGGGGATCAGGGTATACCCCTCCTCGGTGGGGGGCATGATCTGATCGTGCTTGCATCGGAAAATGGTGATGTCGTTATCGTCGCACACTCTGGGATTGGAGGGCTCGTACCCCTCCAACAGCTCGCTGGCGCTTACTTTTAAGGTCGAAGCAATCAGCTGCAGGGTAGAAAGCGGTGGAACCTTGTCGGAGCGCTCCAGTTTTGACAAGTAGCCCACCGACAGCCCGGACTTTTTCGAAACATCTTTTAGCGTATATTTCTGAAGCTTTCGATTCGTCTTGATTCTACTGCCCACCGTCATACCATCACTTCCCTAAAACCGTATTACGCTTTTAATTAATTTTATCATAAATCCCAAAAAATATCAACGAGCATAAATTTGAATCAATTATCCTATCAGTAAAACAAAATTTTCATATTATGATAATTGTATAAATTTACCAACCATAATTAATGCATAATAATATAGGGCATAATTTGTAATTACTATAAAATTAATGAAAATACGTTGACATTTACTGTGAGCTGTGATATTTTTGATGCAGAGAAAGAATTAAATAATTTTCCTAATAGGAAACATAAATTATCTAAATAGGAATATTATTTAAACAAAGAGTCTTGCGAATGTCCTGCGTTGCCGGCCGATTGTCAGCGTCAGATTTTATTGAAACAAGGAGATGTATTATGGAATGCAAGATTAAGATCGAAAAAGGAAAACATCTGGAACTGTTCACCTTGATGAACCGAATCCGCATGTTCGAGCAAATTGCCGAGGAACTTTTTTTGCACGGTGAAGTCCCCGGCTTTTTGCACTCCAGCATCGGACAGGAAGCTTCCGCAGTGGGTGTGTGTGCTGCCATTGGCAACGATGACTACATGGCCACAACCCACCGGGGCCACGGTCATGTGGTGGCAAAGGGCGGCGACGTCAACCGCATGATGGCCGAACTGTACGGAAAAGTGACAGGATATTGCCGAGGCAAGGGCGGTTCGATGCACATCAGCTGCCGGGAACTGGGAATTTTGGGTGCCAACGGCATTGTAGCGGGAGGCATTCCCATCACCACCGGGGCGGCGCTTTCCGCAAAGATGCGGGGAACCGATCAGGTGGCGGTCAGCTTCTTCGGCGACGGAGCTTCCGATGAGGGAGCCTTCCACGAAAGCCTCAACATCGCCTCTATCTACAAGCTGCCGGTTCTTTTTGTCTGCGAAAACAACCACTACGCTGAATCCAATCCGCAGGCAAAGCATCAGAACATCAAGGATGTTGCGGTGCGGGCCAAGGCCTACAACATCGATTCTGTTATTGCCGACGGTACCGATATTATGGATGTTTATCAAAAAACCCTGACTGCCGTGGAGCAGCTGCGAAAAGGCAACGGCCCTATCCTAATGGAGAACAAGTGCTACCGCTGGTCGGGGCACTATGTGGGTGATCCCGCTGTTTACCGCCCCAAGGAAGAACCCCTGGAGTGGAAGACCAACCGGGACCCCATCAAGCTGTACGCCGGCTTTTTGCGGGACAACAAGATCGCGGATTCCAAGGAGCTGGAAGCGATTGCCGAGCAGGAAACCAAACGAATCTGGGATGCGGTTGAGTTTGCAAGAAACAGCGACGACCCCGACCTTACTGTTGCATTGGAGGATGTATATGCCTAGATCAATTACATATCGCGACGCTCTGAGAGAAGCTCTGCGGGAAGAACTGATCCGTGATAAAAGCATCTTTTTGCTGGGAGAAGACATTGAAGACCCCTTTGGCGGAACCTATAAGGTCACGCAGGGCCTGACGGAAGAGTTTGGCCATGACCGGGTCCGCAACACCCCCATTTCGGAAATTGCCATTACCGGAGTTGCATTGGGGGCCGCTATGACCGGGATGCGCCCCGTGGCTGAGCTGATGTACGTGGACTTTGCCGGTTGCGCCATGGACCAGATCATGAATCAGATCGCCAAAATGCGCTATATGTCGGGGGGACAGGTAGAAGCTCCTCTGGTCATTCGCACCCAACAGGGCACCGGCCGCTCCTCCGCCGCCCAGCACGCTCAAAGTTTGGAGGCGATGTTTGCTCACATTCCGGGGCTGAAGGTAGCCATGCCGGTGACTCCCTACGATGCCAAGGGGATGCTCAAAGCGGCCATCCGCGATCCCGATCCGGTGATTTTTCTCGAGCACAAGCTCCTTTACAACACCACCGGCGAAGTGCCGGAAGAGGACTACGTTGTTCCCTTGGGGGTAGCGGATGTCAAACGGGCAGGCAGCGACGTCACCATTGTAGCCACCTCCCGGATGGTGCTCCACGCACTGGACGCAGCGGAAATCCTCGCCAAAGACGGCATCAGCGTTGAAGTAATTGATCCCAGAAGCATCGTTCCTCTGGACCAAGAGACCATCTTCACCTCCCTGCGGAAAACCCACCGCCTGCTGGTGGTTCACGAAGCGGTGGAGCGCAACGGCTGGGGTGCGGAACTGTGTGCTCTGGTGATGGAACATTGCTTTGATGAGCTGGACGCGCCGGTCAAACGCATTGCCTCCAAGAATACGCCTGTGCCCTTTGCGCCTGTTTTGGAAAACTTTGTCGTTCCCAGCGTAGAAGATATTGTCGCGGGCGTCAAAGATCTGCTGGTTTAGGAGGGGAGGATACATGGCAATC
>CALCSA010000490.1 GCA_937894185.1 uncultured Clostridia bacterium
ATGCTGGAAGGTGGCTTTATGCACGGGCCGCCGCTGTGATCCACCGCTATTTTGCCTGAGGAGCTGCCACCTGTTCCATGGAAAGCCCGTGCATAAAGCCACCTTCCAGCATGGAGCAAACATCTCCACCGATGACCTTGTTGCCCCGTACCAGCAAATTAAAGCGCACATCCTCCGGCTGACCAGGATAGTTGGTCACCGCATAACTATAGCGTTTGCAGCGTTTTCCGGCGTGGTCACTCAAATCGTAGCCCTGCCTTTTTTGCATGGAGTTGTAGGCCTCGTAAACCGAGTCAAACTCCTTGGGCACGATAACCTCCAGCACCTCTACCGGTTCTTCCTCCACTTCCCAGCCGAAGGAACGGATAAATTCCAGCCGATCCTTTTCCGATTTTACCTTGGCGCTTTTGGCTTTCACCGTTTCCCCCATCCGTTCGCTGCCGGTACTCACCGCATCGCCGCCGCGCACTGCTTTTACTCCCATCATTCCCAACGTGACGATCAGCGCTACCGCCAGCAGGCTCAGCAGCACTTTTCTGGTTCTAAACCGAAAGCTTATCATAAACATTTTTCCCTCACCTCTTCCGCATTGTATATTAGAAGATATTCTCCCGCCGGACAGATTATGCCAAACCCGGGCGATTCCTGCAGGATTTCGGCGAGGCCTGTCCCATGATTAAAAAAGCCATTACAAAACCCTTTTATTTGCCCGGCTCCCCTTTCTTTTCCCCGATGTTTGTGTCATACTATAATGATGGAAATCCATCTGGGAGGAATGTCATTGTGAGTCCGACAAATCGGGACAGGATCTGGATCGAAGTGGATCTCGACGCCCTTGTGCGCAATTATGAGGTGGTCCGCCACTGTACGGGCAAAAAAATTATGCCCATCATTAAGGCGGATGCCTATAGCCACGGAGCAGTGGCGGTGGCTCAGGCCCTTGCCCGGGCAGGAGCCGATGGCTTTGGGGTTGCCGACGGTAACGAAGCATTGCAGCTGCGCCGCCATGACGTGGAAAACGATATTTTGGTGCTGGGGGTGGTTCCTCCGGAATTGGTTCCGGAGTTGGTAGCCGCCAACGTCACCCTCAGCCTGCCCGACCGGGAGACCGCTCTGTCTTATCGGCAGGCTCTCAACGGAGCCCGGGCCAAGGTCCACATAAAGGTGGAGACCGGAATGAACCGCTTGGGAATCAGCGCCCATCAGGCGGCGGAGGAAATTCTGGAGCTGGCATCCTGGCCCTGCTTTTCTGTCCGGGGACTGTTCACCCATTTTGCAGCCTCGGGGGACCGGGATAAGGACGACTTTACCGCCGCTCAGTTCGCATTGTTTGAGCAGGTGCTGCAAACCCTTGCCCAAAAAGGTTTTACCCCCGCGGTAACTCACTGTGCCAACAGCGACGCCATCCTGCGCCACCCCTATTCCCACGCTCAAATGGTCCGGCCCGGCCTGATGCTGTACGGCTATGCCGCCGACTCCTCCTCCCTGTCCCCTGTTCTCTCCCTCAAGGCCCGGATCGCTCAGGTCAAGTGGGTGGAAGCGGGAGAAACCATCAGCTATTCCTGCACCTGGACCGCCCCGATCCGCTCCAAAATCGCTGTGGTATCGGCAGGTTACGGCGACGGACTGCTCTGGAACGCCTCCAACCGGATTCAAATGCTGGTGGATGGTCAAAAGGTTCCCCAAGTGGGCCGCATCTGCATGGATATGTGTATGCTGGATGTCACCGGAGTAGAGCAGGTTCAGGCGGGAGATATTGTCACCTTGGTAGGGACAGACGGCAGCCAGCGCCTCACGGTGGAGGACTGGGCCGCCGCCGCCCAAACCATCCCCTACGAGGTTCTCACCTCTCTGGGGCTTCGGGTTCCCCGCTATTATCTTCAGGATGGCAAGCCCATGGAGCGAGCCGACTATCTTTCCCATTTATAATCATGGCTTTTCCCTTGGCATTAGCCGGGATTTTTGTTAGAATGGAGGGAGAAGGATGGTGAAGTACGTGAATTTTTCCAAGTTGAACTGCGATGCTTTTATAGAGGCTCTGGCCTCCAAAGACCCTGTACCGGGAGGCGGCGGAGCCTCTGCTCTGGTGGGCGCGATCGGAACTGCTCTGGGCAACATGGTGGGCAGCCTGACCCTTGGCAAACAAAAATACGCCGACGTTCAGGAGGACATCATCCTCCTCAAGAAAAAGGCGGATGCTCTGCAGGCGGAGTTCCTCTCCCTGATGGAGCGGGACGCTCAGGTGTTTGAGCCTCTTTCCCGGGCCTACGGCATGCCGAGAGAGACCGAGGAGGAAAAGGCGGAAAGAGCCCGGGTGATGGCACAGGCTCTCAAAGATTGCTGCGAGGTTCCGCTGGAAATTATGCGGGCCTGCTGCCAAGCCATCGATCTTCACGAGGAGTTTGCTCAAAAGGGAACGGCCATTGCCATTTCCGATGTGGGCTGCGGCGTGATCTGCTGCAAGGCGGCTCTGCAGGCAGCCAGCCTCAATGTCTTTATTAACACAAAATCCATGACGGACCGGCAGATGGCCGAGGGCTATAACCAAGAAGCCTTTGACATGCTGGGGGGGTACACCGTCAAAGCGGACAAGATTTTTGAAAAGGTGGCCGCCCGATTCCATGAATAGAAACGGAACCCCTGCGGAATCCTGCGCGCTTCTTCCGGTTTCCGCCGGAGACGCTTTATTAAACTCTGGAGGCACGGCATGAATCTTTTCTCCCCCCACGAGGTCGTGAGCAATTACATAGATCTGGGAGTGAAAAAAACCCGGTTCCCCGTTCTCAAGATGTATCTGCTGGGCGTTGTCGCAGGAATCTTTCTCGCTTTTGGAGGTGTGGTCAGCAACACGGCGATTCACTCGCTGGAAAATCAGGGGCTTGCCCGGGTGCTCAGCGGTTTTTTATGGCCCATCGGTCTTTCTATTGTAACACTGTTGGAAGGTGAGCTGTTTTTGGGCAACACCATGATGGTGACCACGGTGCTGTCCCGCCGTGCCTCTTGGCCGGCAGTGCTGAAAAACTGGTTCTTTGTTTATCTGGGCAACATTACAGGCGGCCTGACCATCTCCACTTTGGTGGTGTTCAGCGGACAGCTCAACCTCAGTGATGGCGATCTGGCTCTCTATACCATTCAGCTGGCCCAATCCAAAACGGCTATGCCCTTTGGAGCCACGGTTATTTTGGGAATCCTTTGCAATATCCTGGTTTGCGCGGCGGTGATCTGCAGCTCCTCCGCCAAGGATATGCCCGGGCGTGTTCTGGGAGCCTCCATTCCCGTTATATTTTTTATCACCAGCGGTTTTGAAAACGCCGTAGCCAACATGTACCTGATTCCCGTGGGCATTCTAGCCCTAAGCCGTCCCGCTTATGCCGCGCTGGCTGCCCAGGCCGGCATCTTCCCCACCCACCTCAACTGGAACATTTACCTGACCCGCAACCTGCTGCCCGTCACTATCGGCAATCTGATTGGCGGCATCAGCTTCGGCACCATTCTGTGGCTCTGCCACGTCCACCTCACCCTGAAAGAGCGGGAGCGGAAGCCCGATCCGGTCCGCTGAGGCAAAGACTTTTTTCTGTGGTGAGGACAAGCCTTTCATCGGCTTTTGATGTTAAATAAACTAAATCGCAAGCGCCATCGGCCATGAGCCGGTGGTGCTTTTCTGTTGTTCCGCCGCCCGGGTGGATTGTAAAGCTTTTGTGAACATCCCCGGGTTTAAGCTTGGTTTAAGTTTGATCTTTTAACATCAAGTCAGCAAGAAATCTGTGCGTGCCTGAATCGCAAAACAGAATGGTATCCAGGAGGCTGTTACATGGAGCAGACAAAGCAAAACCACAAAAAGCGAGTCCTCGTTGGGATTTTGACCGGAGCCGCAGCTCTTTTTCTTCTGCTGACGGCATTTACCGCAAAGGATGGCAGCAACCAAGACTCCGCCGCCACCGATGGGGCAACTCTCTACCGGGAAAGCGCCGTCACCCGGGGAGATTTGACGGTGGGAGTGACCGAAAACACCACCGCCGCTCTAAAAGTTCACAATATCTCTTTTGATTTTACCCTAACCTCCTCTTCCGGTAGCGGCAGTCAAAATGCAAGCACCGCCATAGGAATAGAAGAAGTTTATGTAAAGGCGGGGCAAAGGGTGAAGGTGGGGGACCCTTTGGTGCTGCTTTCCTCCGGGGATATTCAGGAGGCTATCAATCAGCTCCAGTCCGACTATCAGGAGGCGGTAGTCTCCCTGACCGAAGCCCAGCTTGCCCTGCAAAAGGGGCGGCTGGATGCCCGCTATACATACGATTCCACCATACTCAACTCTCAAAATGCCGATGACACCTACGACATCACCATTGAGCAG
>CALCSA010000491.1 GCA_937894185.1 uncultured Clostridia bacterium
AGGATATTTCCATGATTTTTTAGGATTTTATGACCGCCCTGAACCCCATTCTGACGGTGGGAGATCAAATCGCTGAGGTAATTCAGCTCCACGAAAAGGTATCCAAGGCGGATGCCCACAAAAAAGCGGCGGAAATGCTGCGCACCGTAGGCATTCCCGACGAGCGGCTCACCGAGTATCCCCACCAGTTTTCCGGCGGCATGAAGCAGCGGGTGGTGATCGCCATCGCACTAGCCTGCAACCCCCACTTGCTCATCGCCGACGAGCCCACCACGGCTTTGGACGTCACCATTCAGGCACAGGTGCTGGACCTGATGGCGGGTTTGCAGAAAAAGTTTGGCACCGCCATGCTGATGATCACTCACGATCTGGGTGTCGTCACCGAAATCTGCGACCGGGTGGCCATTATGTACGCCGGACAGATTGTGGAAAGTGGCGATCTGGAAAGCATCTATGAAAGAACCAGCCATCCCTATACCAAGGGGCTGTTTGGCTCTCTGCCCAGCCTTTCGGAGAAGATTCACCGCCTGAACCCTATTCAGGGCTTGATGCCGGACCCTTCTAATCTGCCTTCGGGTTGTTCCTTCCATCCCCGCTGCCCCAATGCCATGGAAGCCTGTCGGACCAGAGTACCTGTCAATACCGAAATGGAACCGGGACACTTTGTGCGCTGTCTGCTGTACGAACAGGACGCAAACAGCGGGGAAGGGGAAAAATAGCATGTCCAGTTTGCTTCAAGTCAATGACCTTAAAAAATATTTTCGCACTCCCCGCGGGATGCTCCACGCGGTGGATGGCATTAACTTCACCTTGGATGAAGGCAAAACCCTGGGGGTGGTGGGGGAGTCGGGCTGCGGCAAGTCCACCCTGGGACGGGTAATCATCCGTCTGCTGGACGCCACCGACGGCACGGTGATCTTTGATGGAAAAGACATCACCACCACCAAAGACAAACAATCCCTGCGCAGGGAAATGCAGATCATCTTTCAGGATCCCTTTGCGTCTCTAAACCCCCGGATGAGTGTCTACGAAATCATTGAGGAGCCTTTGATCATCCACAAAACGCAGTCCAGCAAAGAGGCCACCCGTCAGCGGGTGGAGGAGTTGATGGATACGGTGGGGCTGGCCAGCCGTTTGGCGACTTCCTACCCCCACGAGCTGGACGGAGGCCGCCGCCAGCGCATCGGCATTGCCCGGGCCCTTGCTCTGGATCCCCGGTTCATCGTCTGCGACGAACCGGTGTCTGCTCTGGACGTTTCCATTCAGGCTCAGATTCTCAACCTGATGCAGGACCTTCAGGAGCAACAGCATTTCACCTATCTTTTCATCACCCATGACCTGTCGGTGGTCAAGCACATTTCCGACGACATTATGGTGATGTACCTGGGAATGGTGGTGGAAAAGTGCGGTGCCGACGAGCTGTTTGAGCGCACACTACATCCCTACACCAAGGCTCTCCTGGCCGCTATTCCCGAGCCTACTATCCGCAAAACACGGCAGCGGGTTTTGTTGCGGGGCGAGATCACATCCCCCATCAATCCCAAACCGGGATGCCGCTTTGCACCCCGCTGCAACTACGCAAAAGATATTTGTCATCAGGAGACACCTCCGCTGGAGGAAGTGGAACCCAATCATTTTGTAGCCTGCCACTACGTCAAAGAAATCAACAATTAACAAAACATATTATCGGCGGGGAACACCCACCGCCATAGGATTATCTTTTTTATACTGTGAAAGAATGAGGTATTTGTCTATGATTGCAAAGTCCAGAAAAAGCGCCCTTTCCGGACACACCCAAACCCCCGGATCCAA
>CALCSA010000492.1 GCA_937894185.1 uncultured Clostridia bacterium
GCGTCACCCTGCTCAAGCTGGGAATGGGTCAGTTCATCGGGGGCAAGTGCTACTTTCTTTTAACCGGGACGGTAAGCGATGTGCAGCAGGCCCTTGCCCACGGACAAGGAGTGTTGCCGGAGCAGGATTTTGTGGGGATGGAGGTCATCCCCTCCCCCGACCGGCTCACTTTGACCATGCTTCTGGAAGGCTTTCAGGATACAGATTCCGCTCAGCAGTAAAGAAAACGAAAATGGGGTGAAGGACTTGCAGCTTCTGGAACGCATATGGGAGGCTGGGATTGTAGGGGCGGGCGGCGCCGGGTTTCCCACCCACAAAAAGCTGGTGCAAAACGCGGAGCTGCTCCTTGTCAACGCGGCGGAATGCGAGCCCCTGCTCAGCTCCGACCGCTTTGCCATGCGGCACTTCAGCCGTGAAATTGTAGCGGCTCTCTGCCGGATCCGGCGGGAGCTTGCCATCAAGCGGGTGGTGATTGGAACCAAGGCAAAGTATACCGAGGAAATCCGAGCGCTGCAACAGGCCATTGATGAGCAGGGGGCAGACATCGAAATCCATGGCTCGGGGAGCTATTACCCCGCCGGAGACGAGCAGATTCTCATTTACGAGGTGACGGGGCAGACGGTTCCGCCGGGAGGAATCCCTCTGGAACTGGGGATTGTGGTGTCCAATGTCATGACGATCCTCCACATCTATGATGCTCTGAACGGCAAGCCTGTCACCGAAAAATATATTACCGTCACCGGGGCGGTGGCTCATCCGGTCATTGTCCATGCGCCGGTGGGCACCCCGGTGGCCGATTGCATCGCGGCGGCGGGTGGAGCCACCATGCCGGATTACATGGTAATCATGGGTGGGCCTATGATGGGCAAGCAGTATCCCGGCTCTCGAGTGTCAGATTTGTACATCACCAAGTCCGACGGCGGAGTGGTCGTGTTGGAAAAAGAGCATTATCTGGATGTCTTTTCCAACATGCCGGTGGAGCACATTATCAATCAGGCAAAATCTGTTTGCATCCAGTGCTCCTACTGCACCGAGCTTTGCCCCCGCTATTTAATCGGGCACAACATGCGCCCCCACCGTGTCATGCGGTCCATCGCCACGGGAACCCACGCGGAGTTTCTGGAGGATGCCCTATTGTGCTGCGAATGCGGCATTTGTGAGCTGTACGCCTGTCCCATGCACCTGTCGCCCCGCCGCATCAATGGCTACGTCAAGGATCTTTTGCGCCGGGGTGGAGCCAAGGTGCGGGACAAAACCGTTCACCCCCATCACTCCTACATGCGGGAGGGACGGCAAATCGAGCAGGGCCGCCTGATTCAGCGTTTGGATTTGCTGCCCTATCCCCGTCAGGTGTTGGAGGAAATCCAATGCCGTCCGGCTTGCGTTTGTGTGGCTCTGCACCACGGAATCGGCATGGCGGCAGTTCCTGTGGTGGCAGTGGGAGATGTGGTGAAGAAGGGACAGTGTATCGCCACGGTGGACTTTTCCGATGTGGGCAGCAAGCTCCATGCTTCTGTTGACGGTAAGGTAACAGGGGTGGACGGGCGGATTCAAATTCAGGCGGATTGGGGGAATGAGCCATGATTTCCACCGTTGGACTGATTGAGCTGAACAGCATCGCCAAGGGAATCGAGACAACCGACTGTATGATCAAGGCTGCGCAGGTTCAGCTTCTGTTTTCCAAGGCCGCCTGCCCGGGCAAATTCATTGTGCTGGTGGCGGGAGATGTGGGTGCGGTCAAAACCTCGGTGCAGGCGGGAATGCAGTGCGCCGGGCACTTTATGGTCAACCA
>CALCSA010000493.1 GCA_937894185.1 uncultured Clostridia bacterium
CGGCGGAGCTTCAGCCCGGCCATCAGGTGGGGGACACCCGTCTGGAGGAGCTGCAAAACCGCTCCAACCTGCTGTTTGCCAAAAGTCAGGCCCTGCGGTTTCTCTCCATCCGGCCCCATGGCTGTCAGGAGCTGTACAAAAAGCTATCGGCCAATTGGGGTGAGCAGGCCGCCGCCGCGTCGGTGAGCCGCATGCTGGAACTGGGATACTTAGACGACCGGGATTATGCCACCCGATACGCCAAGGAGCTTGCCCGCAAGGGACGGGCCCGGGACAGAATCCTGCGGGAGCTGGTGGCCAAAGGCATAGACCGGGAGCTGGCCGAGGAGGTTCTGGAGGACGAGCCTCAGGATTTGGAGGCCGCGGCGGCGCAGGTGGTACTAAAAAAATACCGGAACAGTCTGGAGGATGAAAAAGGACTGCGCCGGACACAGAATGCCTTGGCCCGTCTGGGTTACCCTTACGATGTCATTCGGGCGGTCATCCGGCATTTGCGAGAGGACGAGGATTATTACGACGATACGGAATAACAAACCCACAGTGGGAATGGTGTCTCTGGGGTGCAGCAAGAATCAGGTGGATGCGGAGCGGCTTCTCTACTCCCTGCAGGAGGCGGGCTTTGCCCTGAGCGGCAACACCGGGGACTGCGATGTAGTCATCATCAACACCTGTGCCTTTATTGAAGACGCCAAAAAAGAAAGCATCGACACTATCTTTGAATTTGCCGCCCAAAAGGGCAAGGGCAGGCTCAAGGGTCTGGTGGTCACCGGCTGTATGCCCGAGCGCTACCGGGAGGAGTTCGTCAAAGAGCTGCCGGAGGTCGATGTTGCCTTGGGAATCGGAAAAAACGCCGACATTGTAGCGGCGGTCCAATCCCTGTTGGAAGGCAAAGGAGGTTCCGCTTTTGGGGAAAAGGAGGCTCTTTCTTTGGAAGGTGGCCGAGTGCTGGCCAACGCCCCTTGGTTTGCCTACCTGAAAATTGCCGAGGGCTGCGACAACCGGTGCAGCTACTGTGCCATTCCCGATATTCGGGGGTGCTTTCGCAGCCGTCCTATGGAGAAGGTGCTGGAAGAAGCCCGGGAGCTGGTGGCCGGCGGTGTGCGGGAGCTGAATGTGGTGGCGCAGGATACCTCCCGGTATGGGGAGGATCTCTACGGCAAGCTAATGCTGCCCCAGTTGCTGACCCAGCTTTGTGGGATTGAGGGGCTGCACTGGGTGCGGGTGCTCTACTGCTACCCCGACCGGGTCACCGACGAGCTGCTGGACGTCATGGCGGGCCAGCCCAAAATCGTCCCCTATATGGACCTTCCCCTGCAACACGCATCGGGGCGGATTCTAAAGGCCATGTACCGCAAGGGGGATCACAAATCCCTGCTGGCTCTCTGCCGCCACATCCGGGAAAAGGTGCCCGGTATCATATTGCGCACCACCTTTATCACCGGGTTCCCCGGGGAGACGCAGGAGGATTTTGAAACCCTTTGTGAATTTATCCGGGATGTTCGCTTCGAGCGGCTGGGCTGCTTTGCCTACTCCCGGGAGGAGGATACCCCCGCCCACGATCTGCCGGATCAAATCGACGAGGACCAAAAGGCTCGCCGGGCCGAAATCGTCATGGGGATGCAGGCGGAGATTGCCTGCAGTCTGGCCATGGAAATGGTGGGCCGTCAGATAGAAGTTCTTTGCGAGGGCTGGGATCAGGGAGAGCAGCGCTGGTGGGGCCGTGGCCCCGGCGATGCTTCCGACATCGACACCCGGGTCTACTTTACGGGAAGCGCCCGCCCCGGCGAATTTGTGCAGGTGAAGATTACCGGAGCCGAAGGCTACGATTTAATCGGGGAAGAAACGGCATCTGCCAACTAAGGGAAGTGTTCAATACAGGAGAGAGTTGGTATGAAGGTGGAATCATCCGGTGTATGCAAAGGGAAGACGATTGCCCCTACCACCGATTTCAGGATGCCCCGGGAAGAAAGGGAGCCTTTGAACAGGTGGAAGGGGAGATCGAGCTGATTGGCGGGGGCGGGTACCATCGCCTTTGCCTCCTGCATTCAAAAGGGCACTCCCATTGGGTACCTTTGCCCCTTTGCGATAAAGGATTCGATTCCAAGCAATCTGCCGGAGCAGATCCAATAGCTGGACGACACACATTGAATCAAAGTCAACAAAAAACCACAGGAACACTGTCCCTGTGGTTTTTGCTATGTTGCTTTTAGACTGGACCGGATCAGGAGGATCAGTAGGTCAGCAACCGCTCTTCCCCCCGGAGCACCCGCAGAGCGCCTTGGGCCAGAGCCAGCATCTCGTTTTCGCCGGGGTAAATCTTGATGGGGGCAATCAGTCCGGCCCGCTGTTTGATGACTCCGGTAAACCGGTTGGAGTAGGCAAGGCCCCCGGTGAGGATGATGGCATCCACCCGGCCCTCCAAGGCGGCGGACATGGCTCCAATTTCCTTGGCAACCTGATAGGCCATGGATTCCAGCACCAGAGCGGCGTACTCGTCTCCCTCCCGGATGAGGCGCTCGCATTTTTGCAGGTCATTGGTGCCCAGATAGGCGTACATTCCCCCGGTGCCCCGGGTCATCTTTTGCAGTTCCTCTTCGGTGTAGGCTTCTGAAAAGCACAGGGAGATCAGCTGGCTGATGGGAACCTGCCCACACCGTTCCGGCGTGAAGGGGCCTTCTCCCGCAATGGCGTCATTGACGTCGATCACCCGGCCGTAGCGGTGAGCACCCACACTGATGCCGCCCCCCATGTGAGCCACAATAAAGCGGCCGTCCTCGTAATTCATCCCCATGTCGGCGGCGCAGCGCCGGGCCACCGACTTTTGGTTGAGAGCGTGAAAGACACTCCGGCGCTCGATGCCGGGAAATCCGGTGAGCTTGGCCACCTGCTCCAGTTCATCCACCACAATGGGGTCCACCACATAGCCGGGCACTCCGGCCTGAGCGGCGATTTCGTAGGCGATAATTCCCCCCAGGGAGGAGGCGTGAACCTCGGCGGTGGAGCTGATCAGATCCGCCAGCATCCGCTCGCTGATCAGGTAGGTTCCGCTGTCAATCGGCTGCACCAGACCACCCCGCCCCACCACGGCATCCAAGCAGTCCAAAGGGATGCCATGCTTTTTGAGCATATTATAGGCGTAGTTCATGCGCATGGCCTTTTGCTTGGAGACACTGCCGGCGGCGTCCAGCTCGGAGCGGGAATGGCGATAGCTTTCGCCCACCACCTCTTTCTCGCTTTCATACACCGACAGCTTGGTGGAGGTGGAGCCGGGGTTGATGACCAGAATGCGGTAGATTTTATCGGGAACAGGTTGTTTCACGGGAAGCTTCCTCCTTGCAATCTAAGCTGCGACGCAGGGAAATAGCGCCGGTGCGGGCGATATCCACCAGTCCCTGCTCCCTGAGCCGGGGCAGCATCCGGTCCAACAGCCCTTCCTCACAGACCGCCGATAAAATGACACAGCTGCCCTTTTGTTCCAGCAGGGTGGCGTCCAGCTCCCGGCAAAGCTGCCGCAAAGCTGCTTCATCCTCTGTCTCCAGATGGAGCAGCGCCAGCTCCCGGGCCACCTGCGTCTCCTTGGAATAGGGGAGGATTTGCCGCACACAATCCAGACGGCTCAGGCGGTCCAGCACTTGTTCCAAGGTGTGATGGCGGCATTCCAGACAGATGGTCAGCCGGGAAACCTCTGTGGTTTTGGTTTCGGCCACCGACAGAGAGCGGATGTTCCAGCCCGCCCGGCGAATCAGGGCGGTAATGCGGGTGAGAACGCCAAATTCATTGTCTACCAAAAGAGTAAAGACAAAGGTTGTATGTCCCTTCATAAGGCTCTCCTTATCCAATGGTTATTTTGCAAAGTTTGCGGTAACCCACGCCACCGGCAGGGCCATCCACTCCCGCAGCCAGTAGCTGGGCAGCAGCCCCCAAGGGGTAGAGGAGGGGATGGCGCAGGCTTTCAGCCCCACATGGGAGGCGTAAAAGGCTGCCCGCAGCTGGTGAAAGCCATCGGTGGCAATGGCAATTTCCTTTGGATTGTGCAGAACTTCTTCCAGCATCTCCAAGGAAAAGGCCAGATTTTCCCGAGTGTTGGAGGAGCGGGCCTCCTGCAAAATCCGGCGGGAGGGGATTCCAAGCTCCTCCAGATAGGCAGCCATCACCTGCGCTTCGGGGTAATCCTCATCCTGTCCCTGCCCTCCACTGACCACACAGACGGCCTCGGGGTGCTCCTCTAAATAGAGAGCGGCGGCGTGGAGCCGGCGGGCCAGCATGAGAGAGGGCCTGTCCCCGCGAATGCCCCCGCCCAGCACCACCACCGGCAGGGACTGGGACGGTGGCGGAGGGGAAAACCATGCCTGCCGTGCCATGGCTGCCGAAAGAACGCAGGCAGCGGCCAGCAGCGGCAGGAGAAGAAGGGCGATTCCCCGCCGAACCCCGCAG
>CALCSA010000494.1 GCA_937894185.1 uncultured Clostridia bacterium
AAGGGCAGACCATCCACATGTCCTTCCAGGCGGAACGCACCCATTTGTTTGATCCGGAAACCGGGGAACGGATCCATGTCCCCGAATAATACCATTCATTTCAGAAAGGAAGGATATCGATGTATCCGAAAACAATGAAAGCGCTCGTCGCCTATGGGCTTGGGGATTACCGGCTGGAGGCCGCGTACCCCACGCCGGAATGCGGCCCCGACGACATCATCATCAAAACGGAAGCCTGCGGTATCTGCGCCGGGGATTTAAAATGCTCCCACGGAGCTGCCATGTTCTGGGGAGACGAGATGCAACCCTCTTGGGTGAAGCCTCCCTTCATTCCCGGCCACGAGTTCCTGGGGACCATTGTGGAGCTGGGCAAGAACGTTGCGGGTTTTTCTCTTGGGGAGCGCATCATTGCCGACCAGATTCTTCCCTGCGGGGAGTGCAGGTTCTGCACTTCGGGCCGGTACTGGATGTGCCAACCCCACAACATCTTTGGTTTTCAGTCGGAAAACAACGGTGGCATGGCGGAGTATGTCCGCTATCCCAAGCACTCGGTGGTTCACAAGGTGCCTGCCAAAATCAGCTTGGAGGCTGCGCTGCTCATCGAACCCTACGGCTGTTCCAAGCACTGTGTGGACCGGGGCAATGTCCAATGTGACGATGTGGTGGTGCTGTCCGGTGCGGGAACCTTGGGTCTTGGTATGGTGACCTACCTGCGGATGAAGAATCCCGCCAAGCTGATTGTGCTGGATATGATTGATAGTCGTCTGGAGAAGGCCAAAGAGTTCGGCGCTGATCTCGTCATGAATCCCGGTAAAGAAGATGTGGTAGCCAAGGTGATGGAACTGACCGATGGATACGGCTGTGACGTTTACATAGAAGCGACGGGGCATCCTTCCTCGGTGATTCAGGGGATGAACATGATTCGCAAGCTGGGGCGCTTTGTGGAGTTTTCCGTATTTTCTCAGCCCACCACTCTGGACTGGTCCATCATCGGAGACCGGAAGGAGCTGGATGTTCTGGGGTCCCATCTCTCCCCCTACTGCTACCCCTTTGTCATTGAGAACATTGCTAATGGCAAGCTGAAAACCGATGGCGTTACCTCCAGCTTCTTCCCCATTGAGCAGTGGGAAAAGGCTTTTGAATACGCCTCCGGCAAGCATGGAGATTTAAAGGTAGCCATTACCTTTTAAAAACTCACGAACATTGCAAGGGCAAGATAAAAACCGGCGGCGTGGCCTCCAGTTTCATCCCTATTGGCAATGGGAAAAGGCTTTTGAATACACTACCGGGAAGCATGAAGGTTTGCAAAATTACGCGGCAGGCTGCATAAAGACGGTTTGTGTAGTCTGCCGCCCTGTATTGGGGGGAGAAGTGATATGGAGCTGTGGAAACAGTGGCGCCTTGGAATCTATGAAAAAGCTTTGCCCGATAACCTAAACTGGGAGGAAAAGCTAACAGAGGCCAAAGCGGCGGGCTATCATTTTATGGAAATGAGCGTGGATGAATCCGATGCACGGATCGCTCGGTTGGACTGGAATCGGGAAAAGGTAGAGCGGGTTCTGTATGCCAGCCGTCAGGCAGAGCTTCCCATCGAAAGCATTTGCTTTAGCGCCCAGCGGCGTTTTCCCTTGGGAAGCGGGTTTCCCGGCGCAGAGCAGCAGGCTCTCAAGCTGCTGGAAAAGGCGGTTCGTCTGGCGGCCTGCATGGGAATACGGATCATCCAACTCCAAGGCTATGACTGCTACTATGGGGAAACTTCCAGTGCCGCCACCAAGGAGCGTTTTCTGCGGAACTTGAGCAAAGGTGTGGCTTACGCCGCAAGCTATGGGGTCACTCTCGCTTTGGAAACCATGGAAAACGACTTTATAAACACCATTGAAAAGGCCATGTATTATGTGGCGGAAGTCAATTCCCCTTATTTACAGGTTTACCCCGATATTGGAAATATCTTCAATGCTACCCAGTATGTTTGCCGGGATATCCGCACAGGCAAAGGGCATATTGCAGCAGCCCACCTTAAGGAGACGGTACCCGGAAAATTCCGGGAGATTCCCTATGGTACCGGGCAGGTACACTTTCCCTTTGCCATACGAACGCTCTGGGATCAGGGGGTTCGGCGGTATGTGGCGGAATTCTGGCATCTCGGCGAAGAAAACTGGAGGGAGATTGCAAAGAACAACCGGCTGTTTCTTCAGGAGCAGTTTGAAGCAGCCCTGAAGCTGTAAAGATATTCCCAGCGCAATGCACCTCACCCACTGGAGGAATCACGCCGGAAAAAGGAGCGGTTATGAAGCGCTACGCGATTGGTCTGGACAATGGAGGCACTGTCATCAAGGCGGCAGTGTTTGACATGAAGGGTAAAGAAATTGCTGTTGCCTCCCGGCAGACGCCTATCTCCACGCCCCACTCCGGCTACACCGAACGGGATATGGAGGAGCTGTGGCAAAGCAACTGCCAATGCGTTCAAGAAGTGCTCAGGAAATCTGCCATTGACCCCAAGGCGGTGATCGGTGTGGCAGTTTGCGGTCATGGCAAGGGGCTGTACCCCTGGGGAAAAGACGGAAAGCCTGCCTATCAGGGAATTGTCTCCACCGATAACCGGGCCTGGCGATATCCGGAAAAATGGCGGCAGGACGGCACCT
>CALCSA010000495.1 GCA_937894185.1 uncultured Clostridia bacterium
CTTCCCGATGGGCGGTCAGCCCCACCGGCACCACCGCTATGCTCTGCATGTGGGGAGCCAGAGCGGACAGGTCGGCAAGGCTGCGGTCCAGAGCTTTGCCGTCGTTGAGGCCGGGGCAAAGGACCAACTGGGTGTTGAGGCGAATCCCCCCCTCTGCCAGCTGAGGCAGCCAGCGAAGCACCTCCCCCGCCCGAGGATTGCCCATCATCTTTACCCGCAGGTCGGGGTCGGTGGTGTGAACCGAGATGTTCACCGGGCTGATGTGCATGGTAAGGATTCGTTCAATCTCCCGCTGGGTCAGGTTGGTCAGGGTGACGTAGTTGCCGAAGAGAAAAGACATCCGGGCGTCGTCATCTTTAAAATAAAGGCTTTGGCGCAGCCCCTTTGGCAGCTGGTCGATAAAGCAGAAAACGCAGCGGTTCCGGCAACTGCGCTGCTTGTCCATCAGATAAGTATCAAACATAAGGCCCAGATCCTCGTACTCCCCCTTTTTCACCGTCACCCGGCGTTGGGCTCCTTGGGGGTCCGCAAGCTCCAGAGTGGGAGCGGTATTGGTCATATAAAACCGGTAATCCAGCACATCCTGAATGGTCTGCCCATCGATGCGCTCCAGAATTTGGCCGGGCTGAATGCCCGCCCGGGCCGCCGGACTGCCGGGTTCTATTCCCGAGATCAATACACCCACCGCTTGGCCTCCTGACTTTGAAAAATACAAAAACAGAGGTGGAATCCAAAGCATCCACCTCTCCCTGCTGCTGCCGAATATGTCCGGGACACATCCTTCATCCAATCGCCCGCCTGTGTTCCGCGGCCCAAACCATTTTCCGCCCAAGGGGCACAAGAACTCCGGCAACCCTAAAGCCGTATCCTTATCAGGTTTGTGGTCAGGGTTTCACTACAGGCAGAGCCTATGTCGTCCGGTTTTTGCCCAAGGAGAAGTATGAGGGGTACCGGATACCCCTCACAAGCATTTTAACATCAGGAATACGCCAAGAGGTGGACTGTAAGATCCACCTCTATCCTGAAATAGTCACTGCTAGTCTTCCTTTGCAACGATCTGACGACCGTTGTAATAACCGCAATCGGGGCAAACCCGATGAGGGGTTTTCAGAACGCCGCACTGTGTGCATTTGGAAAGAGCGGGCGCGCTCAGCTTCCAAACGTTGGACCGTCTCTTGTTTTTGCGCGCCTGACTGTGTTTTGTCTTTGGTACTGCCACCTTGGGCACCTCCTTCGTTAAAAAAGTGGAACTTATTGTGTATCTTTCTTGTCGTCTAAGAGCTTGGAAAGTGCCGCAAAGCGGGGATCGTTTTTTTTCTGGGCGGAACAATCGCAATCTATGTGATTGCGGTCGGCTCCACAGACAGGGCACAGGCCCTTGCAATCCTCCCGGCAGAGGTTGGCAGCGTCCAGAGCAAGGAGAAGATCTTCCCCCACCAGAGCGGTTATATCCAGCATACCGCCGGGGGCTTCCACCCAATCCTGCGGGCTGTCCTGCTCCAGCTGCTCCACCACCACGTAGTCAAAGCGGGCGGTTTCCCGCCGGACCATCGGCTGCAGGCAACGGGCGCAGGTGGTGTGCAGGGTATACTGGGCTTCCAGCTCCACCAGAGTTTGTCCATGCTTGCTGCAAGCTGTTCCCGACACCGATACGGGCTCGGGAAAGGGAACCTCTCCCCACCGGACCACATAACTCAAATCCACGGTTCCGGCAAAGGGAACAGGCTGCTCCTCCGGGCCCAAGGCTAGAATGTTAATACGCATGACCGGCTTCTCCCAAACGGCGCACAAGGCTTCACACAGGCCGATTGTCAAACACGGTTCCTGCATGAAGCCGCATGGTTCTATTTTTCCCGCCCAAGCTGAGCAGAAACACAAAACACATTATACGCACAACTGCGCCTTTTGTCAAGATGCAACCGAAAATCAGGCCGTAAAAACGGCTTTTGACTCCCGAGACTCTATCCAACAAAAAGGCGGAATCCTTGGTTGTTGCCGCAATATGAGCTGCCAGCCCTTCTATTTGTCGGCAGACTCCAGAAAATGGACGATATCTCCCACGGTTTTCATGGATTCGATTTCCTCGTCGGGAACTTCCAGGTCAAACTCTTCTTCCAGACGCATGACAATGTCTACAACGTCCAGAGAGTCGGCTCCCAAATCCTCGATGATAAAGCTGTTGGCGGTGATGGAGCCCTCGTCCACATCCAGCTGATCCACCAAAATCTCTTTTACTTTTTCAAATACCACCTAAAAGCACCCTTTCACTTAATGAATCAATCGCCTTCATTCTTGGAAGACGCCTATCTTACGAAACTTAATATACCTTGTTTGCAGTAAATTATCAATAGGTTTTTCAATTAATTTTGGCAGGACATGATGCAGGTAGGTTCCAATGGCTTCCGCGGTCAGGGCCGGGTTCTTGTGGGCCCCGCCGGAAGGCTCGGCAATCACCCCGTCGCAGACCCCCAGTTCCACCAGATCTTTGGCGGTAATGCGGATGAGGTTGGCAGCCTCTTTCTCCCGGGAGGCGTCCTTCCACAGGATGCTGGCAAACCCCCGGGGAGAGATGACGGAATAGACGGCGTTCTGCATCATGGCAAGGTGATCGCAGACCGCCAGAGCCAGCGCTCCGCCGCTGCCCCCCTCCCCCATCACCAGAGAGACGACAGGAACCCGAAGGCGCATCATCTCCATCAGGTTTTTGGCCACCGCCTCGTGCTGGCCCCGCTCCTCCGCTCCAATGCCACAGAAGGCTCCGGGGGTGTCCACCAGACAGATGACGGGCCGCCCGAATTTTTCCGCCTGCTTCATCAGCCGCAGAGCCTTGCGGTATCCTTCGGGATGGGGCATGGCAAAGTTACTCTTTTTGTTTTCCTCCAGATTCCGCCCCTTAAGTTGGGCGATCACCGTCACCGGTTTGCGGTCAAACTTGGCAATTCCCCCTAAAATGGCGGCATCGTCCCCATAGCATCGGTCCCCGTGCAGCTCAATAAAATCCTCAAAAATCATGGGGATGTAGTCGGCTGCGGTGGGGCGGTCCTTGTGGCGGATCAGCTCAATGCATTCCCAAGCCGTTGCCTGTTTGCTCACGACATCCCCTCCTCCCTGCGGTGCATCCGCAACAGTTTGCCCAAGGTATCCCGCAGTTGAGAGCGCCCCACAATCCGATCCACAAAGCCGTGTTCCAGAAAGAACTCCGCCGACTGGAAATCATCGGGCAACCGCTGGCGAATGGTGTCCTCGATGACTCTGCGCCCGGCAAAGCCGATGAGCACCTTGGGTTCCGCCAGCACAATATCTCCAAGGGAGGCAAAGCTGGCGGCCACACCGCCGGTGGTGGGATCGGTGAGGACGCTGATGTACAGCAGCCCGGCGTCGGAGTGGTTGGCCACCGCCCCGGAGGTTTTGGCCATCTGCATCAGGGAGACAATTCCCTCCTGCATCCGGGCCCCTCCCGATGCGGTAAACAGAACCACCGGCAGCTTGTGCTCCTGAGCGTACTCAAAGGCCCGGGTAATTTTTTCCCCTACCACGCTGCCCATGGAGGCCATCATAAAGTGGGAATCCATGACGCCGATGACGCAGGTTTCCCCCTCAATGCGGCAGATTCCGGTGACAATGGCCTCGGTCAGACCGGTGTCCTTTTGGAGCTTTGCAATCTTCTCCTCATAGCCGGGGAATTGGATGGGATTGAGGCTTTTAAGGCCCCCGTCCAACTCGATAAAGCTGTCCCCGTCCACGGTGATCTCCAGCCGCTCTCTGGCCCGGAGCCGGGCGTGGTAGCCGCAGTGAGGGCAGACCTTTCCCACCTGCTCAAAATGGTCCATAAACTCCGCCTTTTGGCAGCGGGGGCATTTAAACATAATATCCCGGGGGATGGAAATATGGGCGTCGGCATCGGGAGTGGTCACCGTCACCCGGGATTTTACCTTGTGAAACAAATCTTCCAGCAATCCGCTTCCCTCCTTGGAGCATGGTATCGTCCATCAATTTTAAAACGGCGTGGGTTTAACTGGTGAAATCCGGTTCCATCTGCCCGCAGAGCGGCGGTTTGAACGCATAAAGCGTCTTCAGGCGAACCGGCTATAGTCAATGGCACTCACCCCAAAGGGAGCCTCTTGCGGAACCTCCGCCAGCGTGCAAAGGGTTAGTCCTGCTGGGACATCCACCGGCTCAGGGTCCCGATGTGATAGTCCCCGGTTTCAAATTCCGGCCGGCGCAAAATCCCCAGATGAAAAT
>CALCSA010000496.1 GCA_937894185.1 uncultured Clostridia bacterium
AGGTATGCGCAAACACTTTATCTGTTCTGCTTTGCCGGTAGAAAAGCATTGACATTGAGAGCACGAATGGCGTTGAGGATGGCAATCACAGAAACGCCCACGTCTGCAAAGACGGCCCCCCACATGTTGGCGTGGCCCAATGCCCCCAGAATTAGGACTGCCGCCTTGACCGCCAGCGCAAAGATGATGTTCTGCCACACAATGCCCAGCGTCTTTTTGCTGATCTGGATCACCGTGGCGATTTTAGAGGGTTCATCGGTCATGATGACGATATCCGCTGCCTCGATGGCCGCATCGGAACCCAGTCCGCCCATAGCGATGCCGATATCCGCCCGGGCCAGCACAGGAGCGTCGTTGATGCCGTCGCCCACAAAGACCAGCGTCTTCTTCTCGCTTTTCTCCGCCATTAACTCTTCCAGCCGCTCCACTTTGCCGGCGGGCAGAAGCTCGGTATAGACTTTGTCCAGCTTGAGCCGGAAAGCCACCTTTTGCCCCACGGCATCGGCGTCACCGGTCAGCATAACGGTTTGGCGGATGCCGATCTTCTTCAGCGCCTGAATCGCATTGGGTGCATCGGCCTTAATCTCATCGGAAATTAGAATGTATCCGCCGTAGGCTCCGTCCACCGCCAGATACACCACCGTGCCTGCGGGGGTATCATCGGAGCAGGAAATCCCCTTGAGCCGCATCAGCTTGGCGTTGCCTGCCAGAACCTCTCGGTCGTCAATGATGGCACGGATGCCGTGGCCTGCAATCTCCTCAATCTCCTTGATTCGCTCGGTATCCACCGCCTTGCCATAGGCCGTCTGAATGCTGGCGGCAATGGGGTGGCTGGAAAAATGCTCGGTATAGGCGGCCAGCTCCAAAAGCTGCTCTTGGCTGATTCCCTGAGGATGAATCTCGCTGACTACAAAGTTGCCTTTGGTGAGAGTACCCGTCTTGTCGAACACCACTGTCGCGGTGCCGGCCAGCAGTTCCAGATAGTTGCTGCCCTTAACCAGCACACCGCATTTGGAGGCCCCGCCAATCCCCCCGAAGAAGCTGAGAGGAACCGAAATCACCAGTGCGCAGGGGCAGGAGATGACCAAAAAGGTCAGCGCCCGCTCGACCCAGAGGAAGAAGGGCTGCCCCGTCACCAGAGGCGGAATCACCGACAAGGCAATGGCGGCGTAGACTACCGCTGGGGTGTAATACCGGGCAAACCGGGTGATAAAGTTTTCGCTCCGGCTCTTTTTGTCGGAGGCATTTTCCACCAGTTCCAGCACCTTGGCCACGGTGGATTGTCCAAACTCCTTGCGGACCTCGATGGTGAGGACGCCGGTCTGGTTGATGCAGCCGCTGATTACATCCTGCCCCACCTCCACATCCCGGGGGGCGGATTCGCCGGTCAGAGCGGAGGTGTCCAGCGTGGAGTAGCCTTCGGTGATGACACCGTCCAGAGGGATGCGCTCCCCTGGCTTGACCACAATGGTATCCCCCACTGCTACCTCTTCCGGGTCCACCTGCACCAGAACGCCCTCCCCCATGACGTTGGCGTAGTCGGGGCGAATGTCCATCAAATCGGCGATGGAGCGGCGGGATTTAGAAACCGCATAGGACTGGAACAGCTCCCCCACCTGATAAAACAGCATGACGGCGACACCTTCCGCGTATTCTCCCAGAAAAAAAGCGCCGATGGTGGCGATACTCATCAAAAAGTTTTCGTCAAAGACCTGCCCTCGGGAAATGTTCCGGGCGGCCTTCCAAAGAATGTCCCAGCCGATGATGGCGTAGGGAATCAGGAACAGCAGAAGCTCCAGCCCCGGCAGGCCGCGGGCCATTTCCAGATGATGAATGGGAAGCAGAATGGCAAAGAACCCGCCCGCGACTAAAATTCGCCTGAGGAGACGCTTCTCCTTTTTAGACATCATAAGTATCCTCCTTCCGGAAAAAAGGAGCCGGCCGTCACAGGACGGCCACTCCTTGAAACAGTTATGTATCAGCCCAAAAACACAAGATCCGATTCAATTTTGCGAGCTGCTTTTTGGGCTTGGGTCAGCACATCGTCAAATTCTTCGTCAGAAGCTTCCAAGGTCATCTTTTGGCCCATAAAATTTACTTTTACATCGATGACACCGTCCAGTTTGGCAATAGCGCTTTCAATTTTGGCGGCGCAGTTGGCGCAATCCAGATCCTGCAGCTTAATGATCTTTCTCATGATGTATCCTCCCAATTTTATGAATTCAACGATTAATCAGTCGTTTGATTGTTCTGTGTTAAGTATATGCTACCACCTTCCATAAGTCAATGATTTTGAGCAAGATAGTCCAAATGGGCTAAAATTGTGTCCGAACGGAATAAAGCCTACAGGAGGCACAACAATGGATACAGCGGTATCACAGATAATGGTCCGGGGTGCCTTGCATTCCGGCGACCACTATAGAGTTTGCCACCAGCCCTTTGAGCAGGGCGAAGGCACGGCCTGCCTGCATTTTGTCTTTCCCGGGGTGGTAATCAGCCGGTTGGACTGGAAAACCACCCGCTATTTAGTGGCCCGTCATCCCCAGCAAGAGCATATTTTAAAAATGAACCACTGTTTGAAGGGCCGGGCCGAATGCCGAATGCACGATGGATGCTTTTAGTACATTGGCGAGGGGGACCTGCTGCTCAGCCCCTTGGATAACCACATCGACGGAATCGAGCTGCCTTTGGGCTATTATCAGGGTATCGTCATCACCATTGATCTGGATGCCGCCGTTGAGGAAATTCGCCGGGAGATTCCCGATCTAGCCATTGATCTGCACCAACTGGCCTCCCGCTATTTTGAAGGAGACAAGTGTTTTTCGATCCGCTCCAGACCCGAACTGGAGCACATCTTCACCGGAATGTATACCATCCCTCCCAAGTTCAGCCGGACCTATCTGCGGCTGAAGGTTCTTGAGCTGATCATTTACCTCCACCTCTTTGACCCCGCCGAAGAAAAGCAGATGGGGGCATATACCCGCCAGCAGGTGGATATTGTCAAGCAGGTTCATCAGGCTCTTGTTGAGGAGCCGGAGCGGCGCTATACCATCGAGGAGCTGTCTCAGCGGTTCTGCATCAGCACCACTGCCCTGAAATCTCATTTTAAAGGAGTCTACGGCAAATCCATTGCCGCCTATATGAAGGAGTACCGGGTTCGCGCGGGAGCCGACCTGCTGCGGGAAACAGACCTTAGCATCGCCGAGGTGGCCCACCGTGTGGGGTACGCAAGCCAGAGCAAATTTACCGCAGCCTTTAAGGATATTATGGGCCTGACCGCCTCGGATTACCGCAAGCAGGTGGAAGTCTCCGGCCCGGCCGGGTACAATAGGACAGAAAACGGCGTGATATGATGCTACTCATATCACGCCGTTTGTGTATTGCCGCCAAAACTTTATTTGCAGCTGCGCTGGTAGTCGGAGGGAGAGATGCCCACCAGCCGCTTGAAGGTGCTGCTGAAGTAGGTGTGATCCCGGTATCCCACCTTTTCCGCCACCTCGTAAACCTTGTTCCTGCAGTCCTTGAGAAGTTCCATGGCCCTGTGCATCCGGTAGTTGGTGAGGTAACCCGTCAGGGTGTAGGAGGTTTCCTTCTTGAAGATATGGCTCAGGTGGCTTTCGCTAAGGCCCAGCGACCGGGCGATGGAGGCAACCCCAATATCCGGCTCGTTGTAGTGCTCCATCATATAGTGGATGGCCTCTGTCACGTATTTACTTCCTCCCTCTCCCACGGTGCGGAGGTCGGGGAAAGGTGCTTTGGGCTCTTCTTTTTCTTTTTGGCGAATCCTTCGGACAATTTCCTCCAGCTCGCCGTCATGAAAGGGCTTAAGCAGGTAGTCCTCGGCCCCCAGACGCACCGCTGTCTGAGCATAGGCAAAGTCGCTGTATGCCGTCAGCAGAATTACAAAAGCCTCGTTCCCCTCCTCCCGGAGGGTGCGCAGCATCTCCAATCCGTCCAGTCTGGGCATGCGAATATCCGTCACAATTAAATCCGGGCGGCAGCGCCGAATGATCTCCAGACCCTCCTCGCCGTTGGAGGCCACCCCCACCACGGCACAGCCCACCGAGGCCCAATCCACTGCCAGTACGATTCCCTTCCGAACTACCTCCTCATCCTCCACTACCACAACCTTCATCATGGGGGCTCGCCTCCTTTCCTGCAATGGGCAGAGTGATCCGAATACAGGTTCCGGGACCTTGGAGCGGCACAATGCGCAATCCGTACTCCGGCCCGTAATGAAGCCGCAAAATTGCGTTTACGTTAAACAGCCCAAGATGCCCCTCCGCCACAGAAGTTTGCTGCTCAAAGCGCCGGATGCTCTCCCTTGTCATCCCGCAGCCGTTGTCCCGTACCGTGACGATTAGCTGCTCCCCCACCTTGAGAGAGGAGACAATCACCTGCCCCCCTTCCACGTTTTCAAAACCGTGGAGGATGGAATTCTCCACCAGAGGTTGAAGCATTAGCCGGGGAACAGGGATATCCACGGTATCCGGCTCAATCCGGTGGATGAGCTGGAACTTTCCGGGAAAGCGGATGGTCTGAATCTCTACGTAGCGGTCCAACAGGCTCAGTTCATCGGAAAGGGGGACAAACTCCTCCCCCGAAATGCTGCGGCGCAGAATATCCGCCAAATCTGCCGCAATGGTAGCTACCTCGGGGATGCGGTTAATCTTCCCCATCCATTTGACGGTGTCCAGTGTGTTGTAGAGAAAATGAGGGTTCAGCTGTGCCTGCATCATGCGAATCTGGGCGTCGTTCAGCTCCTTCTGCCGGCGGATGGAATCCTCCAGATAGGCGGAAAGCCTCGCTGTCATGCGGTTAAATCGCCCAAATAGCTGTGCCATCTCGTCAGTGCCCGAAACCTCAAGCCGCATTTCCAGTTTGCCGTCCTCCACCTTCCCCATGGCTTGATTCAGGACGAAGATGGGGGCAAAGAGCTGACGGCTCAAGCCCATGGCAACAGCAATGCACAGCCCCAGACACAGGACAATGGAAAGACCGTAAATCAGACGCAGAAGGCGCATCACCCAGCCCGCCACGGGAGCCGACTGCCGGGCCACCAGATACAATCCGGTTTCCGGACTTTGGCGCACGTAGTAGGCGTCGCTTTCTCCATCGGAAAGAGGGTACCCCCTCAACAGCCTTTCCCGCAGCTGGGAGGCTAAATTTTCGCCCCGCAAGGAGACGGAGCGGCTGATCTCCCCCCAGTAGGCATCCAGAAGCAGCACGCTTCCGGCGGCGGGGGGCAAATCCTCCAGAAGCTCCACCAGCTGGGTGTTGTTCAGGGACATCACCACATAACCCAAAAGCCCGGTGCTTCCACGGACGGCGCAGGCCGCCTGCAGAAGCCCCCGGCTGCCGGAAAAAACCACGCCCTCCCCCAGCCGGGCGGCGCGGAGCACCCCCCACTCAACGGGAACATCCTCTCCGATTCGGGGGAAATCGTCGAAGGTGTGCGCAGCGGCAGCTTGCTGGTGGGCATCACGCTGGA
>CALCSA010000497.1 GCA_937894185.1 uncultured Clostridia bacterium
CAGGAATAGCAGCATCATAAAGAAGATGATCCCGCTCATAAAGGGAGACTGGAGGATTCCGTTGGTTTCGGGGTGGCGCAGCAGAGCGTTTTGAGGCAGTACCAGAATCAGCATGATCACGACATACACAAGGACGGAAATGCCGGCAAACTTCATGCCCCGCTTCTCGTCCATGGTGATGCCCTGTACAGCCTCGGTTTCGTCTGCTTTGTAGGCAGGCAGGCGGGGTTCGATCAGCTTATCGGTGATCAGTGTTCCCACAATGGTGAGCAGTACGGTGGAAACAACGCAGAAATACCAGTTAGCCACCGGCAGAACGGTGTAACTGGGGACGATGGACTGAGCCGCCTGAGTGGACATACCCGCAAACATGGGGTCGTTGGTGCCGATGAGAAGGTTGGCGCTCCATCCGCCGGAAACCCCCGCAAAGGCAGCAGCCAGCCCGGCGATGGGGTGGCGCCCAAAGGCCATAAACAGGATGGCTCCCAGAGGAACCAGCACCACGTAACCGGTAGAGGATGCGATGTTGGACATAATGCCAAGGAATACCACAACAGCGGTGATCAGGCTCTTGGGGGTGGAAGTGGCCACCTTGCGGAGCAGTGCGGACATAAAGCCGGAGCCGTCCGCCACGCCAACACCCAAAATAATGGTGAACACCGTTCCCAGAGCAAAAAATCCGGTAAAGTTGGTCACCACTGTGGTGACCATATGGCGCAGGCTGTCGGCGCTGAGCAGGTTGACAACGCCCACTGTTTTTTCCGCCATTTGTCCGCTGGCCAAATCAATGCTGTCGTATGTGACCGAAACACCGGCGGCACTGCAGATCGCCGATATCACCATGGTGATGAGGGTGAGAATAAAGAACAGTGTGGCCGGATTGGGCAGAGCGTTGCCAACCCGTTCTACCGAGTCCAGTGATCTTGCTACAAACCCCTTCTTCTTGTCTGGCTTAACTTTTGCTGACATAACAATACCTCCTCAAACTTGACTCATTTATTTTTCAGGGTGTCTACTGCCGCTTTAAGCTGTTGCATGGCCTGTTCCAGCGTGCTGATGGGGCAGGCAACATTGAGCCGCATATAGCCCTCTCCACCTTTGCCAAAGTTGATGCCGCGATTTAATGCCAGCTTAGCATCATTGACCATAAAGTTTGCCAGCGCCTGATCATCCAAGCCCAGCCCTTTGCAGTCGAGCCACAACAAATAGGTGCATTCGGGCAGCCGGACCGTAATTTCGGGAATATGCTCCTTCAAAAACTGCTGGACATATTCCATGTTCCGCTCAAAGTGCCGCAGTAGCTGCTCCAGCCACTCCTCCCCGTGGGTAAAGGCGGCTTCTACCGCTACCAGACTAAAGCAGTTATTGCGGTGAACATCCAGCCGGGACCAGAAGGCGTCGTATTTCTTCTTCACCTCTGCATTGGGGAATACGGTGGTGGATGCCTGCAATCCGGCAAGGTTAAAGGTTTTGGTGGCAGAAATGCAGCTGATCGTGTTGGCCGCAAACTCCTCGCTGATGGAGGCAAAGGGAATGTGCTTGTTGCCATAAAGCATCAGGTCGGAGTGAATTTCATCGGAAATCACCTTGACACCGTGTTTGATGCAC
>CALCSA010000498.1 GCA_937894185.1 uncultured Clostridia bacterium
CATCATGGCGGCAGCTGCGGCGGCAATGTACTTCCACGCAAGGCCCGCGCAAAAGATCATGACCAAAAATATGATGAAAAAGACGACGGCGGTTCCGCTGTCCTGCATCTGAATCAGCAGCACGTGGATTCCCCCGTGGAGGCAAAGCAACAGCACATGCAAAGGCTCGTTGAGGTGCTCGCCCACCTTGCTGAGGTGAAGGGCAAAGGTGGTGATAAAGGAAATTTTTAAAAATTCCGAGGGCTGCAGGGAAAAAGCCCGTCCCCCCAGACGCACCGCCAGCCACGCTTGGTTGCCCCCTTCCTCCACCCCCAAAGAGGTAAAGGTGAGGAGCACCATAAGCAGGCACAGGGGAACATAAAGCTTCCACAGCCTGAGCAGGGTGTTGTAGTCGATGTTGGCCAGAATCAGAGCAGCCAACAGCCCCAGCACAATCGCTCCTGCCTGAGAAACCAGCTTGCCGGAAGTCATGAGCCCCGAATGATGAATTCCCATTAAAAATACCATGGAAATTCCGGAGGCAAACAGCCAGAACAACAGTAGCCACCGGTCGGTTGTTCGCCAAAATTCGGCTATGGCATGCCAAACTCTTTTCATAGTCCTTCTCTAATATGGGTGAAACACAGCAAACGCCCTGAGTCCCCATGTCGACTCAGGGCGCAAAGCCCGAATAAAGCCTAAAGTTACTGTGCGGGATAGATGCTGACCTTTTTCTTGTTGCGGCCCATCCGCTCAAAGCTGACGCGGCCATCGGTCAGGGCAAACAGGGTATCGTCGCTGCCCTTGCCCACATTGGTGCCGGGATGAATCTTGGTACCCCGCTGGCGAACCAAAATGTTGCCGGCCAGTACAAACTGCCCGTCGGCCCGCTTGACCCCCAGACGTTTGGATTCACTGTCCCGTCCGTTCTTACTGGAACCAACGCCCTTCTTCTGAGCGAAAAACTGCATATTCAGTTTCAACATAGTATCTACACCTCCGAAACGGTTATGTGTTGTGGATATTCCTGCTCTAAGAGGGTGAAGTGCAGGTAGAGCGCCTGCAAGAATTCCCGTGCTCCCTCTTGGGGAAAGGGGGGAAGAGTAAGGCTAACCTTATTTTCCTCCACCAATACCGTCGCGGGAACCCCCAGAATCTCGGTAATGCCGTTGGCAGTCAGCTGCACTGCCGAAGTTACGCTGGCGCAGACAATATCCTCCCCGGCGGGAGCAAAGCCTGCGTGTCCCGTCACCTCAAAGGCTGTAAAGCCCTGAGCCGCCCGGGTAAAACTTGCCTGTATCACTTATACGGTGATGGACTCCACCTGCACCTTGGTAAAGGGCTGGCGATGGCCCATTTTGCGTTTGGAATTCTTCTTGGCACGATAGGTAAAGACGGTAATCTTTTTGCCCCTGCCATTCTGGAGCACCTTTGCGGTAACCTTGGCACCGTCTACCGTAGGCTTGCCGACGACCACGCCGTCCTCTTTGCCCACAGCCATTACCTGATCAAAGGTAACGGTGGAATCTACGTCTGCTCCCAGTTTTTCGATGTAAAGCACATCGCCTTCCTGGACACGGTACTGTTTACCGCCGGTTTCAATCACTGCGTACATTAATAGGCACCTGCCTCTTTCCTAAGACTCGCTGCGCAGGGTGGCACCCCGAAAAAAGGCGCTCTTATACCCGGAACATGCGGCAAACGTTATCATACCACAGGCCACGCCGCTTTGTCAAGGGCTTTTCCACTGTGAGGGTGTTTGCCTTTACAGGGGCGGTTTTTCCA
>CALCSA010000499.1 GCA_937894185.1 uncultured Clostridia bacterium
GAGTCCCGAAATACACCGGGTGGGGGAGGTGGCGATGCTGTCGTTGTACCAGTGGACCCCCCCAAGGGTGCGCACCGGTTCAATGCGGTGCTCCACGCCGGCAAATTCCCTTGCCACCTTGCGGATGGTTTCCGGCTCCACCAAATCCCCCACGGCACAGATGGCCGCCAGCAGGTTGGCCACGTTGTGCAGCCCCGGCAGGCGGATTTCATCCCGGTGAAGGAGCTTGGTTTCTACGCCCCGATCGATACGGCGCAGGATACCGTCCCCCCCCAGATAGGCCCCGTGCTCCACGGGATGCTCCAGAGAAAAGAGCTTGCACCTGCCCCGCACCTGTGGAGCGAAGGAGGCGGCGATGGGGTCGTCACCTCCCAGCACGGTGGTGGAAAAAGCGTCCTGATGCTGGAAGATGTTCCGTTTGGCCTGAATATATTCCTCCATATCCCGGTGGATGTCCAGATGGTTGGGGGTGACGTTGGTCACCAGGGAAACTTGGGGAGCACACCGCATGGAGATGAGCTGAAAGCTGGAAAGCTCCACGGCGGCCATATCCCCGGGCTTTATGTGATCCAGCTGGGGAACCAGAGCACGGCCAATATTTCCGCCCAGATGGACGGTATACCCTTGCTCTTCCAGCAGCTTGGAAATAAGAGTGGTGGTGGTGGTTTTGCCATCGCTTCCGGTGACGGCGATGATAGGGCAGGGGCAAAAGCGGAAGAACAGCTCCATTTCGCTGGTGACGATGCCCCCTTTGGCCCGGAATTCTTCCAGAGCCGGCTGGTGAAAATACATGCCGGGGGTGCGGACCAGAACATCGGCCTCAAAGTGCTGGGGATAGTCCTGTCCCAGCAGCAGCCGGACTCCTTTGGACTGCAGTTCATCGCAGACCGAACCCAGCTGAGGGGCGCTGCGCTGATCGCAGGCGGTCACCGAAAGGCCCGCCTCCGCCATCATGGCAATCAGTTCCCGGTTGCTCACTCCAATGCCCACAAACAACACATCTTTGCCCTTGAGCAGATGATAAAGCTGATCGGTTGATTTCATCGGTTATTCCTCCGCGGATTAAAGTTTGCACTTGCTGTTCTCTGTCCCTTTATTATACACCAACTTCCGCTTTTTTCCACATGGTAGGGGGAATTTCTTATATAGCCAATCAACGGCGTGTGGAATCCGGCTCAAACTACCCTATGGGCAGCCAAGGGGTCAGTGCCGCGCCTCAAAAATATAAAGTGTTTTCAAGTGAACCGGTGCTAGCGGTTGGATTTTTCGCCGATTTGATGTATACTGAGCACTGCATAGAAATGAATCGGTCGATGACTGCCACATTGAAAGGACTGTTAAAGTCGTGGAGGAATTCTTTAAGTTATCCTCTCAAGTACAGGAGTTGGCGCAAAAGGCCCAAAAGGTCTGCGCGAGCGCTTTTTCTCATATTGATGCTGTTTGCGAATACAATTCTCTCAAGGTGTTATCTGCTTTTCAGGAGCACCGGGTGAGCGAAAGCCACCTGCTGGGCACTTCCGGTTATGGCTATGGCGACCGGGGGCGGGATACCCTGGATGCAATTTGGGCTACTGTCTTTGGCACCGAGGACGCCTTGGTGCGCCACAGCTTCCCCAGTGGGACAGCGGCTATTTCCACCGCCCTCTTTGGCCTGCTCCGTCCCGGAGATGTGATGGTCAGCCTTTCCGGAACCCCTTACGATACCCTTCATTCCGTTCTGGGCCTGCGGGAGAAGAACATCGGCTCTCTGGCGGAGTTTGGCGT
>CALCSA010000500.1 GCA_937894185.1 uncultured Clostridia bacterium
TGTCCCCAACGTGAAAGAGGCTACCATTTCGGCCAGCACTAAAAAAGATGTTCTGGGCGGTACGATGGAAGAAGCCGATTCCTGCACCATAGCGGGCGTCAAGCCCGAATATACTTCGGTGAGCAATCTTTCCGTCTACATAGGGGAATTTATTACGGAGGAGGACGAGGCGGGCAAGGCCAGAGTCTGTGTGCTGGGATACAATCTGGCTCTTTCCATGTTTGATTCCATCATGGATGCCTACGACAGCAGCATCACCATTGACGATGTTTCCTTTACGGTCAACGGAGTGCTGCAGCCCATGGGAACGGTCAGCTCGGGCATCAGCCCCGACGATGCGGTCTATGTCCCTTATTCCACCGCCGGCAAGTACTTCTTCGGCCGGGATGTCAGCCCCGTCATTGCGGTGGTGGCGAACTCCATCGGACAAGTGGAGCAGATGACGGAGCACGTGGAAATTCTGCTCAGCGAAAACTATCCCGGCGCTACCTTTACTATCTCCGATGCGGGAAGTAAGATGGAGGCCGCTCTGCAATCCTCCAGAACCCTCAGCTCCCTGCTGATGGCCGTTGCCATCATTGTCTTTGTGGTGGGGGGGATCGGCATCATGAATGTGCTTTTTGTATCCATTAAGGAGCGCACCCGGGAGATTGGCGTCCTCAAGGCCTTGGGAATGTCCCGCAAGGATGTGATGCTGGAATTTTTGCTGGAGGCCGTTGTTATCGCTGTGGTGGGGGGTGGTCTGGGTAACCTGCTCAGCACCGGCATCATTCCTCTGGCCCGCCAGTTAGGCACCCGTATGGAACCCATTGCCTGGGGCTACCTGCTGGCCTTTTTCTTTGCAGTGGGGACCGGCACTCTCTTCGGATTTTATCCGGCTTACAAGGCCTCCCGACTGATCCCGGTGGAGGCTCTCAACCAAGAATGAAACATTGGCAAGGAGGCATCTTATGCAACACAAGACATACCGCAACGCCGCCCGGATTTTTGCAGCTCTCTGTTTGATGGTTCTGGTGGCCGGCTGTGCAGCAACCACAGAGGCATCCGGCGAGTCCTCTGCGCCC
>CALCSA010000501.1 GCA_937894185.1 uncultured Clostridia bacterium
GATGCGGGTCACCGGGGAGCGGGACGGCTTTTCCACCCGGCCCAAGGCCTACTTTGAGGGGATGCTGGACGCTTTGGGCGACCACTGCCGCCTCTATCTGTCCATGTATCAGGGAAAGGCCATAGCGGGAGCCGTCACCACCAACTACGCGGGGAAAACCTGCTACATTTACGGAGCCTCGGACAACGAGCACCGGGATGTGATGCCCAACCAGCTGATGCAGTGGGAGATGATCCGCTGGGCACTGGAAACCGGATGCACTGTCTACGATTTTCAAGGAGTCAGCGGCGACCTTTCGGAAGACAACCCCCTCTACGGCCTGTACCGCTTTAAAAAAGGCTTTGGCGGCACTCTGGACGAGCTGGCCGGAGAGTTTGACTACGTCTATCGCCCTGTCAGCCTCTGGCTGGCCAACCGGGCGGTGGACCTTGTGGAGTGGCTTCGCAAGCTCAAAAGGGGACGCTCCTGATGGGTCCCCTGACCCGGGCGGCGGAGGAGTATCTAAAAGGGGAAACCTCCCGGTTTCACACGCCCGGCCACAAGGGAAGGGGCGGCTTTGCCCCCTTTGACTGGGGGGAGCTTTGGCGCTGGGATGTGACGGAATGCGCCGGGCTGGATAGCCTTTTTGAAGCCAATGGCCCCATTCGGGAGACAGAGCGGGCCTATTCCCGGCTGTACGGCACCGAGGATTCCCTCATCAGCGCGGGAGGATCCACTCTTTGCATTCAGGCCATGCTGGCTCTGGCTTTAAACCCCGGGGAAAGCCTGCTGGCAGTGCGGGGAGTTCACCGGTCCGCCGTCAACGCCATGGCCCTGCTGGACCTTCACCCCCAGTGGATGTTGCCCTCTTTGGGGGACAAGACCGGGCTGGCCGGGGCGGTCTCTCCCGGGGAAGTGGAAGCTGCACTGGCCTGCAACCCCCGGCTCAAGGCGGTTTACCTCACCAGCCCCACTTACTTTGGAGCTGTCAGCGACATTGCCGCCCTTTCCCGGATTTGCCAGTCCTTTGGCGTTCCCCTGCTGGTGGACAACGCCCACGGAGCTCATCTGGCCTTTCTGCCCCGGAACCTTCACCCTATGGCCTTGGGAGCCGACCTCTGCTGCGACTCCCTCCACAAAACCTTGCCGGTGCTGACGGGGGGGGCCATGCTCCACGTGGGGAATAAGGCCTATGCCTCCCGGGCCCGGGAGAAAATGGCCCTCTTTGGTTCCACCAGCCCCAGCTACCCGGTGATGCTCTCCATAGATGCCGCTCTGGGCTATCTGGAGGGCGGCTTTGGAAAGGACGGAGCAAACGTCACCGAACAGATGGAGCGCATGGATTCCCTCGCCGGGGAACAGGGCTGCCTGCTGCCGGAGTTTCCCCTGGGGGACCCTTGGAGGCTGACCTTGAGCGCCTCCCCTCTGGGATTGGATGGCCCGAGGCTGGGAGCTCATCTGCGGGAGCATGGCGTCGAACCGGAGCTTGTATCCGAGGAGTTTTGCGTGCTGATGGCAAGCCCATGCAACATCCAACGGGACTTCTTGCGGTTAGAGCGGGCGCTGACATCCCTGCCCCGGGGAGCGGCCCATTCCCCCAAAACGCTGTCCTTGACTCTGCCCCAGCAGAAGGCCTCTCTGCGGGAGGCGGTGTTTGCCCCATCTCATCCGGTGCCCTTGGAACAGGCGGTGGGGAAAATAGCGGGAGCTATGGTAAGCCCCTGTCCCCCCGGCATTGCGCTGGTGGTTCCCGGGGAGGAGATTGACCCAGATACCGCCGCTCTTCTGAAAAGCTATGGAATTTTTTTCATCCATGTGTTACACTGATAAGGTAGAATTGAGATAGGATAATAAGGGGAAACTTCCCCTAAAGAAAGGATGTGGGTTTGTGAAGCTGATTCTTGCCATCGTGTCGGGAGATGACAGCCTGAAGGTTTCCCGTTCTTTGACAAAGGGAGGATACTTTGTCACCAAGCTGGCCACCACAGGCGGTTTTCTGATGGCCGGGAACACCACTTTTCTCATCGGAACCGATGACGAAAAAGTGGACGATGTGATTTCCATCATTAAAGAAAACTCCAAGACCCGCAAGCAGATGGTGTCCAGCTCCGCCTCCTATGGAGTGGGGATGATCTCCGCTTCCCCCATCGAGGTTCTGGTGGGCGGCGCCACCATCTTCGTGCTGGATATCGAGCGGTTCGAAAAGCTGTAGCGCCGGGCAACCGGACGCTGTTAGGATGATCAAAGCCCATGACGGAATCATTTTCTCTGCGCTATCATGAGGGCGCTGTAGCCGCCCTTGCCTCCTTTACCGGGGGGCGGCTTCCCCACGCCATTCTCATCGAAGGCCCGGCGGGCTGCGGTAAAAGCCGCTTGGCCCGCCGCTTTGCCATGTCTGTGCTCTGCCACAACCCGCCGAAAGCTCCCTGCGGATACTGTTCCGCCTGCAAAAAGGTGGCGGCGGGAATCCACCCTGATCTGTTGGTCTACCAGGGGGAAAAAGGCAAAGCCAAGTCCTTCCACGTGGACACGGTGCGCCAGCTGCGGG
>CALCSA010000502.1 GCA_937894185.1 uncultured Clostridia bacterium
GGGACCCAGCTGCATCAGCACGTTTTTCATTCCCTGACTTTCAAACTGAAAGACCCCGTTCATCTGGCCCTTGCCGCACATCTCAAAGACGGCGGGGTCGTCCAGCGGGATGGATTCAATCTCAAAATCCGGGTTTGCCCGGCGGATCATCTCCTGAGCGTCGTTGATGACGGTGAGGGTCCTCAGCCCCAGAAAATCCATTTTTAAAAGGCCCAGTTCCTCCAGCGTCCCCATGGGAAACTGGGTGACGATGGAGGCATCGGTCTTTTGCAGGGGCACATATTCGTCGGCAGGCTCCCGGGTGATCACCACCCCCGCCGCGTGGGTAGAGGCGTGGCGGGCCATCCCTTCAATTTGCCGGGCCATGTCGATCAGCTCCCGGTTTTCTTCCTCCGCCTCGTAAAGAGCACGGAATTCGGGGGAAACATCCAGAGCCTTCTGGATGGTCATTCCCAACTCAAAGGGGATGGTCTTGGCGATAACGTCCACCTGAGCGTAGCTGATCCCCAGAGCACGGCCCACATCCCGGATGGAGCCCCGGGCGGCCATGGTTCCAAAGGTGATAATCTGAGCCACATGCTCTTCCCCGTACTTTTCCACCACATAATCGATGACCTCCTGCCGTCGCTCGTAGCAGAAGTCGATGTCAAAGTCGGGCATGGAGATGCGCTCGGGGTTGAGAAACCTCTCAAACAGCAGCCCATATTTGATGGGGTCGATGCCGGTGATGCCC
Organism: uncultured Clostridia bacterium; assembly: GCA_937894185.1. Lineage (GTDB taxonomy): Bacteria > Bacillota > Clostridia > Oscillospirales > Ruminococcaceae > WRAV01. The sequence continues at coordinate 734 of CALCSA010000502.1, forward strand.
GAGCAGTAGGCGGCAAGGCTTCCCGCTCCCGAACCACGGCCGGGTCCCACGGGAATCCCCTTGCTTTTGGCGTAGTGGATAAAGTCCCAGACGATGAGGAAATAATCCACATATCCCATGGTTTCGATGATACTCAGCTCATACTCTAGCCGCTCCACCACCCCGGGAGCGGGCTGCTCCCCGTAGTGGCGGTAAAGCCCCCGGTAGCAGAGTTCCCGGAAGTAGACGCTGTTTTTCTGCCCGTCGGGAGCCTTAAAATAGGGCAGCTTAGTCTGCCCGAAGGTGAAGTCCATCTCGCACCGGTCGGCAATTTTGACGGTGTTTTGGATAGCGCCCTCGTACCGGCCCAACAGCTGCGCCATTTCCTCCCCACTTTTGAGGTAAAACTCCTGAGTGGAAAACTCCATGTCGCTGCCTTCCTGTACCGTGCGGTTGGTCTGGATGCAGACCAGAACGTTTTGCATCCGATAATCTTCCCGGCGGATGTAGTGAACATCGTTGGTGGCGGCCAAAGGAATCCCCGTCTCCCGGGAGAGCCGCTCCAGCTGAGGGAGCACCGTTCTCTGCTCGGGAATCCCGTGGTCCTGAATTTCGATGTAATAGTTGTCCTGCCCAAACAAATCCCGGTACCAGAGGGCGGCTTCCTTGGCCCGCTCATAGTCCCCCGCCAGCAGCGCGCGGGGTAACTCCCCGGAAAGGCAGGCCGACATGCAGATAAGGCCCTCGTGATACTGCTCCAACAGCTCCCGGTCCACCCGGGGCTTGGAGTAAAATCCGTCGATAAAACCCTTGCTCACCAGCTTGATGAGGTTCTGGTAACCCAGATTGTTTTTGCAAAGCAGGATCAGGTGATAGGGGGCGTTGTCGATGCGGTGCTGTTTATCAAAGCGGGAGCGGGGGGCCACATACACCTCGCAACCGATAATGGGCTTGATCCCCTGCTTTTTGCACTCTTTGTAAAAATCAACCACACCGTACATCACCCCGTGATCGGTGATGGCCAGCGCCTTCATCCCCTGCTCCCTGGCCCGGGATATCAGCAACGGCAGCTGGCAGGCACCGTCCAGCAGGCTGTATTCGGTGTGGACGTGGAGGTGAACAAACTCCGTCATGTTGTCTTCTCCTTCTGCTCCTCCCGGATGGTCTGGGCGATTTGGGTCAGAGCCGCCAGCCGGTGGTGGACTCCCGAGCGGGAAATGGGAGTCGGGAAAGTTCCCGCCAGCTCCCGCAGGCTCATTTCCGGGTGCTCCAATCGGAGGAGAGCGGCTTCCCGCAGCGGCTCCGGCAAAAACTCCAAACCTTTGGTCTCAAGAATCAGCTGAATATCCGCCACCTGAAAAGCGGAGGCCGTTACGGTTTTATCGATGTTGGCGGTTTCGCAATTGGTGCGGCGCATGGCGGTGTTGCGCACACCCTTGATGATCTCAATTTCGATCATGGCAAGACTGGCCCGGCTGGCTCCCATCAGGGCCAGCAGGTCCTCTATTTGAACGCATTCCTTGGAGTAGACCACCCAGAACCCCCGGCGTCTGGTCACTCCCCCGCCGGTGATCAGGGAGCCCAGCAACTCCAGAAGTTCTTCGGCCAAAGGCTGCTCTCGGACCATAAATTCCAGATGATAGCTTTTTTCCGGGTTGGTGACGTTGCCGCAGACCAGAAAAGCGCCGCTGAGCAGAGCGGAGCGCTCCTCCGGGGTGGAGAAGCGCTCGGGTAAAGACACTTCCAGTCCCCCGGTCAACCGGGTGAGAAGGGCGATGCGGTCCTGCTCCCGGGAAAGGCTGACGCTGTAAATCGTTTTGCCCCCCATGAGGCTTTCGTCTTCCTCAATTTCGGCACTGCGGGGAACCAAACGCCGCAGGGTACTGCGATAGTATTCGGCAACTTCGGGGCTTTCACTGCGCAGGCTCACCTCATCGGGAGAAAATGCCCGGGCAAAAGCAAACAGCCCCAGCGCCTGGGCCTGCCGGAGAGCTTTGGCTTTAGGCCGCGTCTGCATGAGTTCTAATTTCACATCCTGAGCAAAGGACATAGGGTTCCACCTGTTTTCTATGCTGATATGGAGGCAAGGCCCTTCCGTTTAAGGCGGTGCGAACCTCCCCTCCTGCTGTTAGTGATAGACTTTTTGAATATCCCGGTGGCTGGCGGTAACCGACACTCCCTGTTCCGAGAGGTGGGCGGTCAACAGCTCGCAGAATACCACCGAGCGGTGGCGGCCTCCCGTACAGCCAATGCCGATCACCAACTGGCTCTTTCCCTCCTGAATATAAAGGGGGATCAGGTAGTCCACCAGATCAAACAGCTTGGGAATAAGGCCTTGCGCCGGCTTGCTGCCCAGCACAAAATTGCGGACGGCGCTGTCCAGCCCGCTCTGTTCCCGCAGCTCTTCCACGTAAAACGGGTTGGGCAGGCAGCGGACATCAAAAAGAAGGTCGCAGTCGGCGGGGATGCCGTTTTTAAACCCGAAGGAGCTGCAGTTGACCACCATGGACTGGCGAATATCCCGCAAAAAGATATCCCGCACCTTGGCACGCAGTTGAGAGGCGGAAAGGCGGGAGGTATCCACCGCAAAGTCGGCCCGCTCCTTGGCGGCGGCCAGCAGAATCCGCTCCCGGATCATGGCCTGCTCGATGGAAGTGTTGTCCTCATCCTGCAGGGGATGGCGGCGGCGGGTTTCCTTATAGCGGTTGAGCAGAGTGGCGTTGTCACAATCCAAAAAGAGAGTCTTGTAAGGAAAGCTCTGGGCGTTGAGCTCATCCAGACACTGGTTGTACTCGGAAAACAGCTCGTGGCTGCGCACATCCACCACCAGAGCGATCCGGCTGATTTTATCTTCCGATTGCGCCGGTAGCTCGGCAAACTTGGTGATCAGCCGGGGGGGAATGTTGTCCACGCAGTAATAGCCCATATCTTCCATGGCGTTGATGGCCTGACTCTTCCCCGCTCCCGACATGCCTGTGACAATGACCAGTTCCATAGAACCCTCCCCCAGATGATGAAAACGCTGTGATCTCGCTCTGTTTACACATGGCAAGCCGGCGGTTTAAACCCGCTGCCATTCCCTATCCGATCAGTCTGATCTCCCGCTCCAGCCGGTATCCCGTTTGTTTTTCCACGGTTTGCTGTACCTGCCGGATCAGTTCCAGCACATCGGCGCAGGTGGCGTCCCCGGCATTAACCACAAAGCCGGCGTGTTTTTCGCTCACCATAGCTCCCCCCACCCGCAGACCCTTGAGGCCGCACTGATCCACCAGAGCGGAGGCGTAGTTTCCCTGTGGCCGCTTAAAGGTGCTTCCGGCGTTGGGAAGTTCCAGGGGCTGCTTGCTCCGGCGGCGGCTCATATAATCGTCCATTTTGGCCCGAATCTCGTTGGGATCTCCCCTGCGCAGGCCAATGGTCGCCCCGGTGATCACCATATCCCTATCGGAGTAGGCGCTGCGCCGGTAGGAGAGCCCCATCGCCTCCCCGGTAAAAGCCCCTGCCTCCCAGTTGCCGTTCTGCCGAATCAAGTGACGGGTGGAAAGGAGAACATCCTTCATCTCCCCGCCGTAGGCCCCGGCGTTCATATAGACCGCTCCTCCCACCGTGCCCGGAATCCCGTAGGCGAACTCCAGACCGGTCAGGCTTTGGCGCTGGGCGTACTCGCAGAGAGTGGACAGAGGGATGCCGCTCTGGCAGGAAAGGGTGACCTCATTCTCCTGCCACACCTGTGAGAAGGCTTTGCCCAAATGGACCGCAAGACCGCGGAAGCCCTCGTCAGAAAAGAGGATGTTGGAGCCTCTGCCCAGAACAAAGGTATCGACGGAAAGCTCCCGGGCTTTTTGCATCACATCTTTGATTTGACCCTCGTCGGAGGGGTGGGCCAACAACTCCACCGATCCCCCGATCCGAAAGGTGCAGTGATCCTTTAATGTTACGTCCTGCTCAAAGGCGATGCCCTTTTCTTCCAGAAAAGTGGCCAGAAGCTCGGTATTCTTCATAAAACCTCCGTAAACTCATCGCGAAAAGGCTGCCGGCGAAAATCCTGTCCAAACTAAAGGCAGAGTCTTTGGGTTAGCAAAGCTCCTGACCGGCGGTGCGGCGCAGGGTCTCCAAGAACCGGTGGTAGTCTCCGTTGAGAATCAGCTCGGGAGGGAAACCAATCTCCTCCAGCACTTCCAATGCAGGCCCCACCTCCCCGATGGACAGGTAATGGTGGGCATCGGAGCTGACCACAACGGGTATTTCCAGCTCGGCACACTTTTCGGCGATTTTAATGCAATTTTCCCGGGAGCCGGGCCGGGCGGAAAAAGAATGGGCGTTGATCTCTACGATTTTTCCGCAGTCTTTAAAAGCTTGCAGGGCAGGGCCGTGCTCAAAGGCGTAGCGGGGGTCTCCGCAGTGGCCGATGACATGGATATCCTGATTTTCAGCTATTTTAATCCAGCCTTTGGTGTGGGTTTTGACATCGGCGGGATCAATACAGGGCCGGTGATAGGATGCAATCACCCATTCCAGCTGTTTGACCAGCTTTTCGGAAAGGTCCACCCTCCCCTCATAGTCCATGATATTAAGCTCGACCCCCCGTATGACCATAACCTCGTTGATATACCGAGGCAAATCAAAGATTCCTGCATAGAACAGGGTGCTGGGTCCCCCCAGCATTTTGGGGGCATGCTCGGTCCAGCACAGAATTTTGTGGCCGATGCGGGCAGCTTGCGCGGTGTTCTCCCCAATGGTGGAGTAGGCGTGATCGGTTGCTACGGTATGAGTATGAGTATCTGCAATGAGGGTAATCATGTTGCTGGTATTCCTTCCTGTTGAGGCTGACTTTATCAAATCTTAAACACTGCTTAATCAAAAGCAGACCAATCGTCGTGTAAGATAGCTTCTGGAAGATCGTCGGCGATGCCCAGCCGGGTGAGGAGCTCGGCGGCGGCGTTGTAGCCCATCTCCTTCTGGCGCTGGTTCATGGCGGCCACCTCGATGATGATGGCAAGGTTTCGTCCCGGCTTCACCGGAATGGTCAGCATGGGAACCTTGTTGCCCAAAATTTCGGTGAACTCGTTTTCGATCCCCATCCTGTCGTAAATCTTCTGGGGGTCCCACTGTTCCAGCTGAATAATCATGTCGATTTGCTCGGTGATTTTGACCGAGCCGATGCCGAACAGACGGCGGACGTTGATGATGCCAATTCCCCGCAGTTCCATAAAGTGGCGGATGTTTTTGGGGGAAGAG
>CALCSA010000503.1 GCA_937894185.1 uncultured Clostridia bacterium
GCCTTTTGAAAGTTGTCCAGTTTGGTCAAACCCTTGAGGTCGGGGGAGCGAACCACCATGGATTCGGTAATAACCAACTCGCCCATCAGGTCCATCAACTGGTCCAGCTTATCCAGCGACACGCTGATAAGGCTTTGCTTGATGGGCGCTTTGACGGCCCGGGGCTTTTTAGCCGCCTCTTTTTCCCGCGCAGCGGCTGGAGTCGCAGGGTTTTCCGGCTGGATAGATGCCGCCGGGGCAGATTCCAACGGGGCGGCGGAAGCTCCGGCCACCTCTTTCAGGGCGGCGGAACGGACATACATTCCCTTGTTTAAAGTCTCCTGCAGGGCCGACTGGCTCAAGGGGGTCTCCAAAATCATGCGAAAGCCCTTGGCGTTGATCAGCATGGCGGTTTCGGGGTTGGTTTCGATGTCGGCGGGGCTGAAGGAAACCACCCGGCCGCAGGTTTTCCATGCCGCTGTCCTCTTCAAAAAAGACGTGGGCCTCGTACCGGGCACCGGAAAGATCGGCAATTTTTCCCATTCTGCGGGCCGCATCCTCTTCGGACAGAAGGGTGGCCGAGCTGACGTGCATCTGCTTTTCGATCAGCTCCTGCATCTCGGGGGGAGTCAGCTCGCTTTCCAGAGTGATGGTAAAGCCGCTCATCATGATCTCCATGGCGGTTTCCGGGTTGCTCTCAATATCATGTGGGTGGTAGCCCAGAATCTTGCTTTTGTTCTTTAAAGTATTAACCAGCATAAAAGCCCGCAGGTTTTCCATGCCGCTGTCCTCTTCAAAGAATACTTCAAAGCGCATGGCATCTTCGCCCGCGGGCAGATCGGCCTCGGCGGCGGGAGCCGCGGCAGGCGTGGGCTGTTGCGCCGGGGCGGCAGCTGCGGAAGCCGCTCCTCCTTTTAGGACGTTGTAAAAGGTGACGGCCCGTCCGATGAGATCATCGTTTTTCTCCGCCAGTTCGTCGCCGTTTTGAATGGCTTCCAGCTGGCTTTTGAGGAAATCGGTAGCGTCCAGCATCAGGTCAAACAGCTCGGTAAAGTGGCTCTGGTCGATGCCATCTTCCCGAATCAAAAAGAAAGAGTCCTCCAGCTTATGGGTAACGGTGGAAATTAAATCCAGTTCCATCATGGCGGAAGAACCCTTTATGGTGTGCATAATGCGGAAAATCTCACTGATCGCATCTTCAGTCAGTTCCTGACTCTTTTCGGAATTGAGCAGAATCTCGTCCAATTGCTCGATTAAGGTGCCCATTTCGAAAAGAAACATCTCCATCATTTGATCGTTGCCACTGGCCATAGTCTCACACTCCGGTCCTCTCAATATTTAACTCACCGCGTATCCCCATGAATACCCGGTCCGCCCATCCCAAAAATTGTTAATTCTCATTATACCACAGCTCTCCTGCCTTGGCAATTCCCGGCAAAGCTTCTTTTTTCCCTTGTCCGTTCAGTCATAACTTGCCCTTTTGGTAGAAATTTCCTCCCATTATATGTGGCTGCTGCCGAAAGAAACAGCACTTTCTCCGGGTCACAGATGTTCGCTTCCGGTTCCCCCTCCCTCGTTGTTTCAGATTTGTGCAAGAAAAGGACGCTTCTGCGCAGAAGCGTCCCGATGGAAGGCAAAATCTAATGGTTGCGGCTGCGTTCCCTTAGCTTTTTGGCTGCTGCTTTAATCTCCTGCAGGTGCTTGTTGTACCTCATGGATTTAAAAGCCGGGAAGGCCTTGAGCATTCTCTGCTCCTGAGCGTTCATTCTGGAACGGAACCGCTCATAAGCATGGCCGACCTTCTCATGGAGCTCGTTGTCCCCCACTCGTTCCTTAAGCGTTTCCGCATAGCGGTGCAAAGCGCCGTCGGTGAACTCCGATATTTCAGCAGAGAGCTCCTTGAGCTTCTGGTCAAAGGCGGAAACGGACAGGATGGTGTAGAAGCTGTCGCCCAGCAGCAGCAGAAACAAAAACAGGGAGCCATAGTCCATAAAGCTGCGGGGAATCCTCCCAACCAGCCGAGCCACCGAGGGGTGAATCCCCTTGATGAGCAGAACGGAAAAGCTGCCGAAGGCCACCGCTCCCAACAGGCAAATCCGCCCGTTGATATTCCACTTTTTATCCGAGTAGTCCCACCACCGGGCGTGAAACAGCTTTTCCATCCCCCAAGAGGTGACGTATTCCAAGCCGCAGGTCAGCACCACGCCCGACAAAAAAAGGGCGGCGGTATTTTCCACATCACCCAAAACGGCAATCACCAGCACGGCCCCGAATCCGTAGATGGGGCAGTAGGGGCCGTTTAAAAAGCCCCGGCTGATGAACCGCTTTTCCAACGCGGAACAGAGGATGGTTTCGTAGGCCCATCCCAGCACACTGTAACAGACAAACCAGATAAAATAGGTTTCCACCAGCAGCATAGCAACACTTCTTCTTTCGCTTTTCTCGGTCCCGCCCCCAGCGGAGCTTTGACTTATTATACACATGTATATTATAATATCGGCATCGACGGTCTGTCAATCGGCAGGGGAAAGGCAATTCATCCAAAAGAAAATCGGCGCCGCGCACTGCGCAGCACCGATTGCATTCATAACATTAAGTCGGGGCAAGCCCTAGTATTTTGGGGGAAGGATCTCGATCCAGTAGCCATCTGGATCCTCGATAAAGTAAATTCCCATCTTGGTATTTTCGTAACAGATGCAGCCCATCTCCTTGTGCAGAGCGTGGGAGGCTTCAAAATCCTGCGCCTCAAAGGCCAGGTGAATCTCGTTGTCACCCAGATTGTAGGGGTCCCCTCTGCCCCGAAGCCAGGTCAGTTCCAGCTGATGGGTAGACTGCCCGTCTCCCAGAAACACCAGCGTAAAATCCTCGGTTTCTTTGCGGCGCACCTCCTGAAGGTCCAGTGCAGCTTGGTAGAATTCCAGACTGCGTTCCAGATCCAACACATTGATGTTGTTATGCAAAAACTTGAATTTCATGAAGAAATCCCCTCCTGTATGGCAATTGGCAGACAAAACACACGCAGAGGAAGCTGTCTTCATATAGTATACCTGTGGGAATTCTGGATAGCCATTTCCAGATGGTTAAGATGTGGTTACAAATTAAAACGGCCTTGGCCGCCATCCGGCAAGCTTAGCTGATATAGTCTTCTATCCGGGCGTTGAGCTCATCTCCGGTGTAGATTTTAATTCCTTCCTCCAGCTGGATGCGGTCGTATTCCGGCAGATGCTTGAGCTGCTTGTCAAAAATAAGTTCCGGTGTTTCGGAACCACGGGCAAAGATGGCAATTCTGCCCTGATACTCTTTGATAATATAAAGGTAGTCGTCTTCTATTTCCGGTTGCGGAGCCTGGGGCTGCATGGCCTCCACATCGGGAACCTGCTCCTGCATGGGCAGAGCCTGTTGCTCCCGCCCCGGCAGCAGAGCGGCTGTAATTGCCACAGCCACCGTCACCGCCAAGGCGGCTCCCGTTGCCGCCAGACGCTTATCCCAAATCATGGTGTTACCCCCTTTGTCGGGTTGGATCCATAGGTTACACTGATAGACTGCCCAAAATCTGGTAATTTATTCCGAATTTGTGGAGTTGTTTTCAAATATTAAGAAAAAAGATATGTTCCCGGGCAGAATATATGCTATAATACAAAGGTCATTGTCATGCTGCAGGCAGGGCGGCAACTACCGCTTTGCAGCCCCAATTCTACTGGAACGGCTCTGCAGCCCAATGGACAAGTCTATGATAATCGCGCGAACTTTCCGCGCTTCTTTGCGAGGGATTTTTGAATGAACCAAAGCATTCCCAACAAGCCAACACCGGGTACGCCTTCCGGAAGGCGGCCGGCAAGGCCTCCCCAAAAAAGTCTGCCTCTGGGCCTGCGGGCCACCAAGGGGCTTTTTTCCACCATTGGAAAAGTGCTGGTCACCCTGATTCTGGTGGGGATTATCACCGGATGTATTGTAGGCTGTGTTCTGACTGTTTACATCCTGCAGTACATCGGAGCCGACAACTCGGTGGATCTGGAAGCCGTCAAGATGGGTTACACCTCCCTGATGCTGGCCGAGGACCCCAAAACAGGCGAAGAAGTCATCCTCAAGCGGTTGTATTACGGCGGTCAGGACCGCACTTGGGTGGACTACGACGATATCAGCGACTGGGCCAAGCAGTCCATCGTGGCCATTGAGGACAAGCGCTTCTGGAAGCATGACGGCGTGGACTGGCGGCGGACCGTGGGCGCCTTTGTGGGCATGTTCCTGCCGGTGGAGGGAACCACCACCGGGGGCGGTTCCACCATTACCCAGCAGCTGATTAAAAACGTCACCGGGGACAACGACTACCGGGTGGAGCGCAAGGTGCGGGAAATTTTCCGCGCTCTCGATCTTCACAAGAACTATTCCCGGGAAGAAATTCTGGAGGCATACCTGAATCTGGTACCTCTGGGCAACGGCACCAACGGCATTCAGGCGGCGGCCAACTTTTACTTTGGCAAAGACGCCAAGGACCTGAATCTGGAAGAAAGCGCCGCCATTGTGGGCATCACCAAGTTTCCCGGGCTTTACAACCCCTACCGCAATCCGGAGGAACATAAAAAGCGGCAGGTTCATGTTTTGGATGAAATGCTGAGTCAAGAGCTCATCACCCAGCAAGAGCACGATAAAGCGGTGGATGCCAAGCTCAATTTTGTGGACAGGGACTCTCAGGCCAGCACCATCACCCAGACCTCCAGCTACTTTGTGGACCATGTCATCAACGAAGTGGTGGCGGATCTGATGGAGTATAAGGGGATGGAAAAAAGCTACGCCCTGAACCAGATTTACAGCGGCGGATACCGGATTTACACCACGGTGGATCTGGATATGCAGGCTTATCTGGAGGAGTTCTTCCTCACCTCCGATCATTTTCCCACCGTCAGGGGGGAGGAGTATCCCCAGTCGGCCACCGCCATCATCGACCCCCACGGCAAGCTGTTGGCGGTGGTGGGGGGCATTGGCGAAAAAACCGGAGAGCGCACCTTTAACCGGGCAACCATGTCCCTGCGGCATCCCGGATCGGCCCTCAAGCCCATCGGCCCCTACGCTCTGGCCTTTGAGCGGAATAACCTCACCTGGTCCACCATCATTGAGGACAGCCCCCTTACGGATCTGCCCGGCGGCTGGTC